>NZ_JCBCUW010000037.1:0-60483 GCF_059862525.1 Pseudomonas sp. MF08875 | reverse complement strand
TGAGTCAGCTGCCGGTAATGCGTAGTCATCTGCGCTTGAATCCTTCGGTGTGAGAGCCTGGATTCTACCGGTGGCTGGCTCTCTGCCTCTCGTTTCAAGCGTTGCGCTTATTCTATGAATTCAGGCATAATAATAAAACAGTTTTTATCCATATACCTAAAACGGGTGGCACAAGCATTGAGCAACTGATCTGGCCTATTGAGCTGGGCCGTGAAGAGTCCGATTTATGGATGGGCTTTGTGGATGGTTTTCACAATAAATATCAAACGGGCGGTTTGCAGCATCTCTTTGCGAGCCAGATCAGGCAGGAGTTGGGGGGCGAGTTATTTGATGATTACTTTAAATTCTGCATTGTGAGAAACCCGTGGAGTAAGGCGGTTTCGCAGTTCAAGTACATGAGTGGGCGGGCCGACTTGCGAGGTTTTATCGGGATGGAGGAGGGGGCGGAGTTCAAGCAATATTTATCGTTGATTCAAGCTAAAGAACACGTTCAGTGGGCTCCGCAGTTTAAGTTTGTTTTTGATAGGAACGGCGAAAAGCTGGTCGATCATATTGGTTTTTTTGAGAATTTTGAAAGTGAGGTCCGATACGTAGCAGGGCTGCTGGGCTTGGCCATCGACGATGTTCCTCACCTGAACCGTGCTGATGGCTCTATGGATGTTTTGTATGACGATGAGTCCCATGAGATGGTGGCGCATATGTATGCGCAAGATATTAAGTGTTTTGGATACTGATGGTATTTCGTTATTTTGTGTGAAGTGGGTTCTGCTGAGATCTAATAAAACACCGCCTCAAGGGCGGTGTTTTAGTTTCAACGGTTCAGGAACCAATCAACTCCCTCAGCACATAATGCAAAATCCCCCCCGCCTTGAAGTATTCCACCTCATTCAAGGTGTCGATCCTGCACAGTACCTCGACCTTTTCCGTACTGCCGTTTTCCCGGGTGATAACCAGTGTCAGGTTCATCCGTGGGGTCAGTTCGGCTCCGGTCAGGCCTTGGATCGTGAGGGTTTCGTGGCCGGTGAGGTTGAGGGTTTTGCGGTTTTGGTCGAGTTTGAATTGCAGGGGCAGGACGCCCATGCCGACCAGGTTGGAGCGGTGGATGCGTTCAAAGCTTTCGGCGATGACGGCTTTGATGCCCAGCAGGTTGGTGCCTTTGGCCGCCCAGTCGCGGCTGGAGCCGGTGCCGTATTCTTGCCCGGCGATGACCACCAGTGGCGTCCCGCTGGCTTGGTAGCGCATGGCGGCGTCGTAGATGGGCATTTTTTCTGCGGTGGGGATGTAGAAGGTGTTGCCGCCTTCTTCACCGCCGAGCATTTCGTTGCGGATGCGGATGTTGGCGAAGGTGCCGCGCATCATGACTTCGTGGTTGCCGCGCCGTGAGCCGTAGGAGTTGAAGTCCCGCGGTTCCACGCCTTGTTCGCGCAGGTAGCGGCCAGCGGGGCTGTCGGCCTTGATGTTGCCGGCGGGGGAGATGTGGTCGGTGGTCACGGAGTCGCCGAGCAGGGCGAGGATGTTGGCGTTCTTGACGTCTTCGATCACTGGCAGCGGGCCGCCGATGTTGTCGAAGAAGGGCGGGTGTTGGATGTAGGTGGAGTCGGCCTGCCATACGTAAGTGGCGGCTTGGGGGACTTCAATGGCTTGCCATTGTTCGTCGCCGGCGAAGACTTCGGCGTATTCCTTGTGGAACATCGCGGTGTCGACCTGGGCCACGGCGGCGGCGATTTCCTGGCTGCTGGGCCAGATGTCGCGCAGGTACACCGGTTGGCCGTCTTTGCCGGTGCCCAGGGGCTCGCGGCTGATGTCGATGCGCACGGTGCCGGCCAGGGCGTAGGCGACCACCAGGGGCGGCGAGGCGAGCCAGTTGGTTTTCACCAAGGGGTGGACCCGGCCTTCAAAGTTGCGGTTACCCGACAGTACGGAGGCGACGGTGAGGTCGGCTTGCTGGATGGCTTTTTCGATGGGTTCGGGCAGCGGCCCAGAGTTGCCGATGCAGGTGGTGCAGCCGTAGCCGACCAGGGCGAAGCCCAGTTGATCGAGGTAGGGGGTCAGGCCGGCGGCCTTGTAGTAGTCGGTGACCACTTTGGAGCCAGGGGCCAGGGACGTCTTGACCCAGGGTTTGCGGGCCAGGCCTTTTTCCACGGCTTTTTTTGCCACCAGGCCTGCGGCCATCATCACGCTGGGGTTGGAGGTGTTGGTGCAGGAGGTGATGGCGGCGATCACCACCGCGCCGTTTTTCAGGCGATAGGTGTTGCCTTCGTAGCTGTAGTCCGCTTCGCCGATCAAATCGGCGTTGCCCACGGCCACGCCTCCGCCGCCTTCGCTTTCCAGGCGTCCTTCTTCTTTGCTGGCGGGTTTGAATTGCAGGTCGAGGAAGTCCGTGAAGGCTTGCCCCACGTCGGGCAGCGAGACCCGGTCTTGTGGGCGTTTGGGCCCGGCGAGGCTGGCCTCGACGCTGCCCATGTCCAGGGCCAGGCTGTCGGTGAACACCGGTTCCTGGCCGGCCAGGCGCCACAGGCCCTGGGCTTTGGAGTAGGCCTCCACCAGTTTCACGGTGGTGGCGGGGCGCCCGGACAGGCGCAGGTAGTCCAGGGTGATGTCGTCTACGGGGAAGAATCCGCAGGTGGCGCCGTATTCGGGGGCCATGTTGGCGATGGTCGCGCGGTCTGCCAGGGGCAGGTCGGCGAGGCCGTCGCCGTAGAATTCGACGAATTTGCCGACTACGCCTTTCTTACGCAGCATTTGCGTGACGGTCAGCACCAGGTCGGTGGCGGTGATGCCTTCCTTGAGCTTGCCGGTGAGTTTGAAGCCGATCACTTCCGGGATCAGCATCGACACCGGTTGGCCGAGCATCGCCGCTTCGGCTTCGATGCCGCCCACACCCCAGCCGAGCACGCCGAGGCCGTTAATCATGGTGGTGTGGGAGTCGGTGCCGACCAGGGTGTCGGGGAAGGCGTAGGTGCGGCCGTCTTCGTCTTTGGTCCACACGGTGCGCGCCAGGTATTCCAGGTTGACCTGGTGGCAGATGCCGGTGCCCGGCGGCACGACGCTGAAGTTGTCGAAGGCGCTTTGGCCCCAGCGCAGGAAGGCGTAGCGTTCGCCGTTGCGCTGCATTTCGATATCGACGTTTTGCTCGAAAGCGCTGGCGGTGGCGAATTTGTCGACCATTACCGAGTGGTCGATCACCAGGTCCACCGGCGAGAGCGGGTTGATGCGCTGCGGGTCGCCGCCGGCCTTGGCCACGGCGGCGCGCATGGCGGCCAGGTCGACCACGGCGGGCACGCCGGTGAAGTCCTGCATCAGCACGCGGGCGGGGCGGTACTGGATTTCCCGGTCGCTGCGCCGTTCCTTGAGCCACCCGGCCAGAGCCTTGAGGTCTGCGCCGGTGACGGTTTTGCCGTCCTCCCAGCGCAGCAGGTTTTCCAGCAGTACCTTGAGCGACATTGGCAGCTTGTCCAACTCGCCCAGGGTCTGGGCCGCGTGCGGCAGGCTGAAGTAGTGGTAGGTTTTGTCGTCGATTTCTAATGTTTTTAGGGTGTTCAGGCTATCGAGGGACGGCATTGCATTGACTCCTTTTATCCGCACGGTGGCGGATCCAATGAGACGAACAGAGCCCTTAACCTAGCTCTGTTTGAGGGGTAAGGCTAATCACTGGACTCTACGGGCAAGTTCAAGGTTCCGAACTCCGCTATCATGCGCGGGTTTTCGTGACAGGCTTTGCTACAGGGCAAGTTTGCGCGCCGTATTGCCCAGGAGAATTGATGAACACCCTTTTTATGCACTGCCGGCCGGGTTTTGAGGGCGAGGTGTGCTCCGAGATCGCCGAGCACGCCGCGCGCCTGAATGTGGCCGGTTACGCCAAGGCCAAGGCCGGGAGTGCCTGCGCCGAGTTTGTCTGCACGCAAGACGATGGCGCCGAGCGACTGATGGCCGGCCAACGTTTCGTCGATTTGATATTCCCGCGTCAGTGGGCCCGTGGGCAGTTTGTCGACTTGCCGGAAACCGACCGCATCAGCGTGATCCTTGCCCACATGGCGCAGTTTCCGGTGTGCGGCAGCCTGTGGCTGGAGATGGTCGATACCAACGACGGCAAGGAACTGTCGAACTTCTGCAAGAAATTCGAGGGGCATTTGCGCAAGGCGCTGCTGGCCGCCGGCAAACTGGTGGAAGACGCGAGCAAACCGCGCCTGCTACTGACCTTCAAGAGCGGCCGCGAAGCCTTTATCGGCTTGGCGCCGGCCAACAATTGCGCGATGTGGCCCATGGGCATCCCACGGCTGAAGTTCCCCCGCGAGGCGCCGAGCCGTTCCACCTTGAAGCTGGAAGAGGCCTGGCACCACTTCATCCCCCGCGAGCAGTGGGATGAGCGTTTGCACAGCGACATGACCGGTGTGGACCTGGGCGCCGCGCCTGGGGGGTGGACCTGGCAATTGGTCAACCGCGGCATGCTGGTGACTGCCATCGACAACGGCCCGATGGCCGAGAGCCTGATGGACACGGGCCTGGTCCAGCACCTGATGGCCGATGGCTTTACCTTCAAGCCCAAGCAACCGGTGGACTGGATGGTCTGCGACATCGTTGAGAAACCGGCGCGCAATGCCGCGTTGCTGGAAACCTGGATCGGCGAAGGGCATTGCCGCGAAGCGGTGGTCAACCTCAAGTTGCCGATGAAGCAGCGTTACGCCGAGGTCAAGCGTTTGCTGGAGCGTATCGAAGAGGGCTTCAAGGAGCGCGGTATTCGCGTCGAGATCGGCTGCAAGCAGCTCTACCACGACCGCGAAGAAGTGACCTGCCACTTGCGCCGTTTGGATGTTGTAAAAAAGGCCAAGAGCCGCTGAAATCTTGAATTTTTTGCTGAATGAATGTGGGGGCGGGTAGGCCTGGGATGCGGGCGTCACGGTGAGCCAGGGTGACCGTGTCAATGCCATCGCAGGCCAGCCCGCTCCTACAGGGAGTGAGCCATGAATGACGTGAACGATACCGCCGTGGACGGCACGCTGGACGCCACCGGCCTCAATTGCCCGGAGCCGGTGATGATGCTGCACCAGCACATCCGCGACCTGGCCCCTGGTGGCCTGTTGAAGGTGATTGCCACCGACCCCTCGACCCGCCGCGATATTCCCAAGTTCTGTGTGTTTCTCGATCATGAACTGGTGGAACAGCGCGAAGAGGGCGGGACTTACCTGTACTGGATCCGCAAGAAGCTGTCTTAACTCCGGCGGATGCGCTTACGCGCACTGCGTGTCAGGCGCACCGACAGTAGCAGTGCCGCGCAACTCAAGCCCACGATCAAACCCTGCCACAAGCCGCTCGGGCCGCTGGCGGCGCCGAGCCAATCGGTCAGGCCCAGGGCGTAGCCCACCGGCAGGCCGATACCCCAATAGGCGAACAGCGTCAGAATCATGGTCACCCGGGTGTCCTGGTAACCGCGCAGGGCCCCGGCCGCCGTGACCTGGATCGCGTCGGAGAACTGGAACAGCGCCGAGTAGACAATCAGCATCGACGCCACCTGGATCACGATGGGGTCCGGGGTGTAGATGGCGGCGATCTGTTCGCGCAGCAACAGCATCAGGCTCGCCGAGAGGCAGGCATAGGTCAGCGCGGCGCCCATGCCCACACCGGCGGCGAAGCGGGCCTCGCGCGGTTCGCCACGGCCCAGCGCCTGGCCGACGCGCACCGTCACGGCCATGGCCAGGGAGTACGGGATCATGAACACCAGGGAGCTGAAGTTCAGGGCGATCTGGTGCCCGGCCACCACTGTGGCACCAAGGCTGCCGATCAGCAGGGCGATTACGGCAAAGATGCTCGACTCGGCGAACACCGCGATGCCAATCGGCAGGCCGACGCTTATCAGGCGCTTGATGATTGCCCATTGCGGCCAGTCGAAGCGGGTGAACAGCTGGCTGGACCGGTAGACCGGCGCCCAGTGCGTCCAGCCCACCATGCCCAGGGTCATCATCCACATCACGATGGCGGTGGCCCAGCCGCAGCCGACGCCGCCCATGGCCGGCACGCCGAAGTGGCCGTAGATGAACACGTAGTTAAGCGGAATGTTCAGCGCCAGCGCACACAACCCCAGGATCATGCTCGGGCGGGTACGGCCCAAGCCATCGCTGAAACAGCGCAGCACGAAGTAAAACGCCGTGGCGGGCAGGCCGCTGGCGATGCCGTACAGGTACTGCATGCACAGGCCGATCAGTTGCGGGTCGACCTTCATGGCCCGCAGCACCGGTTCGGCATTGAGCAGCAGGCCGGTTGCCATCAGGCCCACCACCAGTGCCAGCCACAGGGCCTGGCGCACCAGCGGGCCAATCTCGCCGTGTTTGCCGGCGCCGAAGCGCTGGGCGACTTTTGGCGTGGTGGCCAGCAGGATGCCGGTCATCAGCAGGTACACCGGAATCCAGATCGAGTTGCCCAACGCCACGGCTGCCAGGTCGCGGGAGCTGTAGCGCCCGGCCATCACGGCATCGACGAAGCCCATGGCCGTGGTGGCCAATTGGCCGACCATGATCGGCAGCGCCAGGACGAGCAGGTCGCGTAGCTCCATGCGTACCCGGGCGGGGCGGGAAATGGGAGCGTTAGAAGGGGTGTCGGTCACGGCATTCACAGGCAGAGCGTCCAGGGGTAAAGGTGCGCAGGGCCGGGCATTCTACGCCTTGACACAGTGGTCAGGAAAAATCCTGTGTTGGGGATTTGTAAGTCGCTGCCCCGGCATCGATGCCCCGCAAGGCGTGTACACTGCCGGTCCGCCAAAAGGAGCCTGCCATGCTGATTGTCGCTGACGAAAACATCCCCTTGCTCGATGCCTTTTTCCAGGGTTTCGGCGAAATCCGCCGCTTGCCGGGGCGCGCCATCGACCGGGCGGCGGTGGCGCAAGCCGATGTGTTGCTGGTGCGCTCGGTGACCCCGGTGGACCGCGTGCTGTTGGCCGGCAGCCAGGTCAAATTCGTCGGCACCTGCACCATCGGCACCGATCACCTGGACCTTGGCTACTTCGCCGAGGCCGGGATTGGCTGGTCCAGCGCGCCGGGCTGCAACGCCCGCGGGGTGGTCGATTATGTGCTGGGTAGCCTGTTGACCCTGGCCGAAATCGAAGGCGCCGACCTGGCCCGGCGCACCTACGGTGTGGTCGGGGCGGGGGAAGTGGGCGGGCGTTTGGTCAAGGTACTGCGCGGCTTGGGCTGGAACGTGCTGGTGTGCGACCCGCCTCGGCAAGCGGCCGGGGACGGAAGCTGCGTGAGCCTTGAGCAGATCATCGCCCAGTGCGACGTGATAAGCCTGCACACGCCCCTGACCCGCGAAGGCGCCGCGCCGACCTGGCACCTGTTCGACCGTGAGCGCTTGAACCGCTTGCGCCCCGGTACTTGGCTGCTGAACGCCAGCCGCGGCCCGGTGGTGGACAACCGGGCGCTGCGCGAGGTGCTGTTGCAGCGCGAAGACCTGCAAGCGGTGCTGGACGTGTGGGAGGGCGAACCGGCGGTGGACGTTGCCCTGGCCGACCTCTGCGTGCTCGCCACGCCCCATATCGCCGGCTACAGCCTCGATGGCAAGCAGCGTGGCACCGCGCAGATCTACCAGGCGTTCTGCCAGCACCTGGGCCAAGCGCCCCAAGTGCGCCTCGAAGATCTGCTACCGGCGCCCTGGCTGAGCCGCATCAGCCTGCACGGCGACTGCGACCCGGCCTGGGCCTTGGCCATGATCTGCCGTGGCGTTTACGACCCGCGGCGTGACGATGGGGATTTCCGTCGCAGCCTGATGGGCAGCGCCGAGGAACAACGCATCGCCTTCGACCTGTTGCGCAAACACTACCCGCCGCGTCGTGAAATCGACGGCTTGACCGTGCAGATCGACGGCGAGGCCCGCGGGTTACGGCAGATGGTCCAAGCCCTTGGCGCCACCGTGGTTTAACGAGGACTATGCCCGCTGGCTACCAGGCAGAAAAAACCCGGCCATGGGGCCGGGTCGGGAAGAGGGGGCGATGTCTTATTCGTGCTCGGCGGGCTTGGCCTGGCGCAGTTCCAGCTCGCGGCAGGCCTGTTGGATCATGTCTTCGGTGATCGGTACTTCACGACCCTCGGCGTCAATGATCGAGCAGCCCAGGGAGGCATGCTGCGGAATGCGGAACACTTCAATCTGGTCGTTGGTGCGGGTGTGCAAGGACATGGCCTGTCTCCTCATCAGGTTGTGTGCTTAATGTAGAACCGCCAGGTGACCAAGCTGTGACAGCTCCCTGTCGATTGGCCGGGCGGTCTGGTGGAGTCCATCAGAAACTGCCTACAAACTCCAGGGTGATGTTAGATCAATAGCCTCTAAGCTCTAGCGGCGGCGGTCATATTTAACCGGACTCATTGTGATTCACGGAAGTTCCACCCGATTCAGCGGGGCTTGGCGCCGCTGCCCTTTCACGATGGTGCTTGCAGATGACTTCTATGCTTTCTTCCCGTCAACGGCGCGCCCTGCGCCTGGCGCTTCACTTTATCGCGCCCTATCGCTGGCAGGCCCTGGGCGCTTTGCTGGCACTGATCGTCACGGCCGGCATCACGTTGTCCATGGGCCAGGGCATTCGCCTGCTGGTGGACCAGGGGTTCATGACCCGCTCACCGCACCTGCTCAACCAGTCCATTGGACTGTTTCTGCTGTTGGTGCTAGGCCTGGCGGCGGGTACCTTCGCGCGGTTTTACCTGGTGTCGTGGATTGGCGAGCGCTGCGTCGCGGACATCCGTCGCCAGGTGTTCAACCACTTGATTTACTTGCACCCAGGCTTTTACGAGGGCAATCGCAGCTCCGAGATCCAGTCGCGCCTGACGGCTGACACCACCTTGCTGCAATCGGTGATCGGCTCGTCGCTGTCGCTGTTTCTGCGCAACGCCTTGATGGTGATCGGCGGCATCGTGTTGCTGTTTATCACCAACCCCAAGCTCACCAGCATCGTGGTCGTGGCCTTGCCCCTGGTGCTGGCGCCGATCCTGATCTTCGGCCGTCGGGTGCGCAGCCTGTCGCGCCTGAGCCAAGACCGTATCGCCGACGTCGGCAGCTACGTCTGCGAAACCCTGGGCCAGATCAAGACCGTACAGGCCTACAACCACCAGGCCCAGGACGAGCAGCGCTTTGCCGGCACCGTCGAGGCGGCGTTCGATACGGCGCGCAAGCGTATCGTCCAGCGTGCCTGGCTGATAACCCTGGTGATTGTCCTGGTGCTGGGCGCGGTGGGCGTGATGCTCTGGGTCGGCGGCATGGATGTGATCGCCGGGCGGATTACCGGCGGCGAGTTGGCGGCGTTCGTGTTTTACAGCCTGATCGTCGGCAGCGCCTTCGGTACGTTGAGCGAGGTGATCGGCGAATTGCAGCGTGCGGCGGGGGCGGCCGAACGGATCGCCGAGCTGCTGCAATCACCCAACGAAATCCAGGCTCCAAGCACTGATAAGGCCCGGTTGCCGCAGCGGGTCAGCGGTGAGTTGGCGTTGCAAGGCCTGCGTTTTTCCTATCCTTCAAGGCCGGAGCGTTTTGCCATTGATGGCCTCGACCTGCACGTTCGGGCTGGGGAAACCCTGGCGTTGGTGGGGCCTTCCGGTGCCGGCAAGTCCACACTGTTCGATTTGCTCCTGCGCTTCTACGACCCGCAGCAAGGGCAGATTTTGCTCGAAGGCCAGGCCCTGACCCAATTGGACCCGCAGGACGTGCGGCGCTGCTTTGCCCTGGTCTCGCAAAGCCCGGCGCTGTTTTTTGGCAGCGTCGAAGAGAACATCCGCTACGGCAACCCGCTGGCCACCCGCGAGCAGGTGGAAGACGCTGCGCGTACCGCCCACGCCCATGATTTCATCCTGCAACTGCCCGACGGCTACCAGACCCACCTCGGTGACGGTGGCCTGGGCCTTTCTGGGGGCCAGCGCCAGCGTTTGGCCATCGCCCGGGCGTTGTTGGTGGATGCGCCGATCCTACTGCTGGACGAAGCCACCAGCGCCCTCGACGCCCAGAGCGAACACTTGATCCAGCAAGCCCTGCCACGGCTGATGCACAACCGCACCACCCTGGTCATCGCCCATCGCCTGGCCACGGTGAAAAACGCCGACCGCATCGCCGTCATGGACCAAGGCAAACTGATCGCCATCGGCACCCACCAGCAATTGATCGCCAGCAATGCGTTGTATGCGCGCCTGGCGGCGCTGCAGTTCAGTGAGCAGGAGGGGCGATAGCCCAAAAAAAACGCCTGCATTTCTCAATGAAGGCGTTTTTTTACTGCAAGTTTGCAGCTTGCAGCTGCCACTACTGATCGTCGAAATAGCGTTCGTGCCAGTCCACCAGTGGTTGCGGCGAGTTGAGCTTTTGCCCGTAGATCACCGAATAAGACAGCACGTTTTGCACATATTGGCGGGTTTCGTCGAATGGGATGCTCTCGACCCACACGTCAAAGCTCAGGTGGTCGGCACCGCGTAGCCATTGGCGCACGCGGCCGGGGCCGGCGTTGTAGGCGGCCGAGGCGAGGACGCGGTTGCCGTTGAACTGGCTGTGGACCTGGCTCAGGTAGGCAGCGCCCAACTGGATGTTCTTGTCCGGCACCAGAACCTGCTGGGGCGAGGCGAGGGGGATGTTGAACTTGCGCGCGGTTTCCTTGGCGGTGCCGGGCATCAGTTGCATTAGGCCGCTGGCGCCGACGCCGGAGCGGGCGTCGTCCATGAAGGCACTTTCCTGGCGCGTGATGGCGAATACCCAGCTCGAGTGCAGGCCACGCACCTTGGCTTCGCGCACCAGGGTGTCGCGGTGGGCCATGGGGAAGCGGATATCCAGGTCGTCCCAGTATTGCGCCTGGCTGATGGTACGGATGGCCGGGAAGTACCACTTCAGGTCGTAGGCCAGTTTGGCCTGGGCGACCATTTCGTCACGGTTGAAGTGGCGGCTGACGTGGTACCACTCGCGGCGCCCGTCAACGATTTGCCCGCGGGCGTGGAATTCCAGGGCGCGGCGCACGCCCGGGGTGTTGCGCACCTTGTTGACCAATTGCTGGCTGAGCACCAGCGGCTTGTTGTTCAACTGGTAGGGCGATTGGGCGCGGTCGGCGGCCAGGAAGCCATAGAAATCGCGCTCGCGGGAGAGGTTTTTGTACAGCGCCTGCACTTGCGGGTTCTGCGGTTGCGCCAGTTCCAGGCTGCGGGCCTGCCAGTAGCGCCAGCGGTTGGTGGTGGCCAGGTCCTGGGGTAAGCGGCGGGTCAGCTCGTAGGCGTCGTCCCAGCGCGCCAGGCGCAACAGTAGGCGCAGGCGCCATTCGGACACGGTGTTGTCGCGCAGTTCCGGGTCGTACTTGGTCATCACGTCCAGGGCCCGACCATCGAAGCGTTTGGCCAGGGTCAGGCCGATTTCCCGGGCGATGGAGACTTTCTCGTCGCGGGAGAAGTGCATGCTGGCGGCATAGCCGTCGAGCAGGGCCATGGCTTTTTGCGGGTCTTGGCGGGCGAGGCGGCGCAGGCCCAGGCCGACCACGTCGGACATGGCTTCGTCCACTGGGGTGAAGCGTGACGGTTGGCTCAGCAGCTCAGGCTTTTGCGCCACATCCACCAGCAGGCGGCCTTGCGGGGCGAGGGTGGTCAGGCCTTTGACCAGGCTGTTGGCCAGGGGGTAGTTGCGTGCATCCGCCGCGAGTTTGGCGCGCTGCCAGCGCTTTTGCTCGGTGAGCTGGCCTTGGGCCGCCCACTGGCCGAACAGCGCATCGCACGCCACCGGTTGGGTTTTGCCGGTGAGCCAGAGTTTTTCGGTGGTGGCGTAGCCTTGGGCTTTGAGGTTGTGGTTCAGTTGGTATTGGCCGTAGAGGCAGTCCAGCTCGGTGAAATTGAGCTTGGGGTCGTAGTACTTGACGAAGGGTTGCCAGTCGCCCCGGTCGGCCAGCCAGCGCAACCAGCGTAGTTTCATCCAGTTGGCCTGGGGCAGGTCGCCATGTTCGGCGAGGAATTTCTCGATTTCGGCGTTGCTTGCGGTTTTCAGGCGCGCGGTCAGTTCGTCGTAGGCCAGGTAGGGCGTCAGCGGGTAATCGCTCAGGGCCTGGCTGTAGCGAAAGTAGGGGCCTGAATCGCCCTTGGCCAGGGCGCGTTTGGCTTCGTCGTAATACTGGCGTTGTTGGGACAGGTCCGCTGCCTGGGCGGTATGAGCGGCGGTGGCAGAAAGAAGCAGACAAGATAAAAAGTTGACAAGGCGACTGCGCATGAGACGTCCGAACAGAGAAAACGTGGCGAGTGCCGAGGTTGCCAGCACTGATTGCCTGTAGCTTAGCCTTTTGCCAGCAAGCGGCGAAAGCTTTGCCGGCCTGTCGGTCTCAGTTCGCGACATTTGTCGGGCACAGTGCGCCGGCAACGAAATTGCCGGCCTTCTGAGGGCGCAAGTCAGGTAGAATGCGGCCCCGGTTTTTGGAGAAGAACATGACCCTGCTCAAATTCAGCGATGTGTCCCTTGCTTTCGGCGCTATGCCGTTGTTGGACAAGGTGTCCTGGCAGATCGCCCGTGGTGAGCGGGTGTGCATCATCGGCCGCAACGGCACAGGCAAGTCCAGCATGATGAAACTGGTCAAAGGTGACCAGAAGCCCGATGACGGCTCCGTGTGGCGTGCCCCGGGCTTGAAAATCGGTGAATTGCCGCAGGAATTGCCGGTGGCCGACGACCGGACCGTGTTCGACGTAGTGGCCCAGGGCCTGGACGGTGTCGGCGAGCTGCTCGCCCAGTACCACCACCTGAGCCAGAACATCGTCACCGACGCCGACCTGGACAAACTGATGCACGTCCAGCACGACCTCGAAGCCCGCGACGGCTGGCGCTTGCAGCAATTGGTCGATAGCACCCTGAGCCGCCTGCAATTGCCGGCGGACAAGACCCTGGCCGAGTTGTCCGGTGGCTGGCGCCGCCGTGTGCTGCTGGCCCAGGCGCTGGTGTCCGAGCCCGACCTGTTGCTGCTCGACGAACCGACCAACCACTTGGACATCGGTGCCATTGCCTGGCTTGAGGAAGCGTTGAAGGATTTCCAGGGCGCGGTGCTGTTCATCACCCACGACCGTTCCTTCCTGCAAAACCTGGCCACCCGCATCCTCGAACTGGACCGCGGTGGCCTGATCGACTGGAACGGCGACTACGCCAGTTTCCTCGTACACAAAGAGGCGACCCTGGCCGCCGAAGAAACCGCCAATGCGCTCTTCGACAAGAAGCTGGCCCAGGAAGAAGTGTGGATCCGCCAAGGCATCAAGGCGCGCCGCACCCGTAATGAAGGCCGCGTGCGTGCACTCAAGGCCCTGCGCGTGGAGCGCAGCGAACGCCGCGAGCGCACCGGCAAGGCCAATCTGCAGCTCGACACCGCTGACAAGTCGGGCAAGCAGGTGATGGTGCTGGAGAACGTCAGCTTCGCCCACCCGGGGGGGCCGCAGCTCATCAAGGATTTCTCCATGGTGCTGCAGCGCGGCGACCGCATTGGCCTGCTGGGCGCCAACGGCACCGGCAAGACCACCCTGCTCAAGCTGATGCTCAACGGCCTCAAGCCCACTGCGGGCACGGTGGAGGAGGGCACGCGGATCGACGTCGCCTACTTCGACCAGTTGCGCCATCAGTTGGACCTGGAAAAAACCGTGATCGACAACGTCGCCGAAGGCCGCGACTTTATCGATATCGACGGCCAGAGCCGCCATGTCCTGAGCTACCTGGGCGACTTCCTGTTCAGCCCGCAGCGTGCCCGCACGCCGGTCAAGGCGTTGTCGGGCGGTGAGCGTGCGCGCCTGCTGTTGGCCAAGCTGTTCAGCAAGCCAGCGAACCTGTTGGTGCTCGACGAGCCGACCAACGACCTGGACGTGGAAACCCTGGAGCTACTCGAAGAAGTGCTGTTGACCTTCAAGGGCACGGTGCTGATGGTCAGCCACGACCGGGCATTCCTCGACAACGTGGTTACCAGCACCCTGGTCTTCGAAGGCGAGGGCAAGGTCCGCGAATACGTGGGTGGCTACCAGGATTGGTTGCGTCAGGGCGGTTCGCCGAAACTGCTGGGCGTGGCCGAGAGTAAATCCGGCAAGGCTGACCTGAACTCGGCGGTGGTAGCCGCAGCGGCGCCCGCGCCCGCCCAGGAAGCGCCGGTGGCGAAGAAGAAGCTCAGCTACAAGTTGCAGCGCGAGTTGGAAGCCCTGCCAGGGGACATCGATGCCAAGGAGCAGCAGATTGCTGCGCTCGAAGCTGAGATGGCCGATTCGGGCTTCTACCAGCGTCCTGCCGCCGAAACGGCCAAGGTCATTGCCCATCTGGAGCAATTGCAGGCCGAGTTGGAGGTGTTGGTGGAGCGTTGGGCCGAGCTGGATGCCTGATCGATCTGCCTGAATCAAAAAAGCCCGGCCTCACTTCAGTGGGGCCGGGCTTTTCGTATGGGCTAGCGCGGGCTCAGCTTTTTACCAGCCTGACCGCCAGTACGTCGCAGGGCGCGCCGTGCAACACGTCATTGGCGGTGGAGCCGAGCAGCAGCGCCAAGCCATGGCGGCCGTGGCTGCCGACCACGATCAGGTCGCAACCCTGTTCCTTGGCCAGATGATGGATTTCCTGGCGCGGCTGACCGTAGGTCAGGTGGCTGTTTTCCTTGGACAGCTCCGGGTACTTGGCCATCAGGCGATCCAGGCGCTCCTTGGCCTGGTCGAACTGCTGTTGCTGCAATTGGGAAAGATCCATCGGTACGTCGCCGCCGAAGGCCATGGCCATGGGTTCGACGATGTGCACCAGTGACAGCTTGGCGCTACCACTGACTGCCAGTTCGCGGGCGCGCTTAATGACCGGGTCGCATTCTTCGGTGAGGTCGACGGCGACCAGAATGTGTTCATAGTGCATGGGGGAGACCTCCAAAGGCTTGCGATAGAAGGGAAGTATGGCTGGTTTCAAGCGGATGGCTTTGCGTCAGGTCAAATCCGCTCATCAAGAATCGGGGGTACACATATGACGGTCTGGATAGTGGTGTCAATCCTTGCGCTGATTCTCAGCCCGCTCGCCTGGCTGCGGCCTTCACGCCAGCAGAGCGGTCGCATGGCCTTGCGCATGGAGGCTCGGCGCATAGGGCTGGCCATGCAATTGGCCCCGCAGGAGTGGCCGCACTGGATGTCGCCGGAGCCGCCCAACCCCTGTGCGCAGTACCATCGCCCCCGGCGCAGTACCCAGCGCCCCTGCTGGAGTTACTGGCAGTCGGCGCCGGGTGTGTGGGTCAACCAATGGCGCGAAGTGTGCGAGGACGAGGCGATGCTGGTGCATTTGCGCACCTTGCCGGCCAATGCCTACAAGGTCGAGGCAGATCAGCAGATGATTACCCTGTATTGGGGCGAGAAGGGTGAGGCGAGCGTCCTGCAGGCCATCGCCGCTGTACTTAAAGCCCTGGCCTGAATTCGATGTTTGGCCGCGCCTGTCAGGTGCAGCGTGGTTTAGGGCGACTTTTCTAATTATTGACTCTATGAATGTTCCGGCATATGCCGCAGGGCGGGCATCCCTGCGTGCTGGCGAAATGACCGTAAAGTCGCGTTCTAGCCCGTGTTTTGGGCGATTGACAATTGTTCGAAATTCCTTGAAGGTGGCGTACCCAAATCAAACGGGCGTATGAATTGAGCGTTTGTATTACAGAGCGTTCCTACGAAACCCGACTATCGCGTTGGCGGGTGTGCCTGGCGGATTGGCGTAGCATCGACGGTGACGTCAGTGCCGAGCCAGAAGTTAGCTTCCGACGTGTACTGTTCAGCTTCCATATCGTGGAGATCAGTTGATGATTTACGAAGGTAAAGCCATCACGGTTAAAGCTCTTGAGAGTGGCATCGTCGAATTGAAATTCGACCTCAAGGGTGAGTCCGTCAACAAGTTCAACCGTCTAACCCTGAACGAACTGCGTCAGGCAGTAGACACCATCAAGGCAGACGCTTCGGTCAAGGGTGTCATCGTCACCAGCGGCAAGGACGTGTTCATCGTCGGCGCCGACATCACCGAATTCGTCGACAACTTCAAGCTGCCGGATGCAGAGCTGGTTGCAGGCAACCTCGAAGCCAACAAAATTTTCAGCGACTTCGAAGACCTGAATGTTCCGACCGTTGCCGCGATCAACGGCATCGCCCTGGGTGGCGGTCTGGAAATGTGCCTGGCGGCGGATTACCGCGTCATGGCCAGCAGCGCGAAAATCGGCCTGCCGGAAGTCAAACTGGGCATTTACCCAGGCTTCGGCGGTACTGTGCGCCTGCCGCGCATCATCGGTGCCGACAACGCTATCGAGTGGATTGCCGCAGGCAAGGAAAACCGTGCCGAAGACGCCCTGAAAGTCGGTGCCGTCGATGCAGTCGTGGCCCTGGACAAGCTCCAGGAAGCCGCACTGAACCTGGTCAAGGGCGCCATCTCGGGCCAGTTCGACTACAAGGCCAAGCGCCAGCCAAAACTGGAAAAGCTCAAGCTCAACGCCATCGAACAAATGATGTCGTTCGAGACCGCCAAGGGCTTCGTGGCCGGCCAGGCTGGCCCGAACTACCCGGCGCCGGTCGAAGCGATCAAGACCATCCAGAAAGCCGCGAACTTCGGTCGCGACAAAGCCCTGGAAGTCGAAGCCGCAGGCTTCGTCAAGCTGGCCAAGACCTCTGCCGCGCAGAGCCTGATCGGCCTGTTCCTGAACGATCAGGAACTGAAGAAAAAAGCCAAGGCCTATGACGAAATTGCCCGCGACGTGAAGCAGGCTGCCGTTCTCGGCGCCGGCATCATGGGCGGCGGCATCGCCTATCAGTCGGCGTCCAAAGGCACGCCGATCCTGATGAAGGACATTAACGAGCACGGTATCGAGCAGGGTCTGGCCGAAGCCGCCAAGCTGCTGGTTGGCCGCGTAGACAAAGGCCGCATGACTGCCGCGAAAATGGCCGAAGTGCTCAACGGCATTCGTCCGACCCTGTCCTACGGTGATTTCGGCCACGTCGACCTGGTGGTCGAGGCAGTCGTCGAGAACC
Organism: Pseudomonas sp. MF08875; assembly: GCF_059862525.1. Taxonomy (NCBI): domain Bacteria; kingdom Pseudomonadati; phylum Pseudomonadota; class Gammaproteobacteria; order Pseudomonadales; family Pseudomonadaceae; genus Pseudomonas; species Pseudomonas sp. MF08875. Next base: position 43,525 of record NZ_JCBCUW010000037.1, on the reverse strand, counting down.
CTAAAGTCAAGCAAGCCGTACTGGCCGAAGTGGAAGACAAGGTCAAGGAAGACACCATCCTGGCGTCCAACACCTCGACCATTTCCATCAGCCTGCTGGCCAAGGCCCTCAAGCGTCCTGAAAATTTCGTCGGCATGCACTTCTTCAACCCGGTGCACATGATGCCGCTGGTGGAAGTGATCCGTGGCGAGAAGTCCAGCGAGCTGGCCGTGGCCACTACCGTTGCCTACGCCAAGAAAATGGGCAAGAACCCGATTGTGGTCAACGACTGCCCTGGGTTCTTGGTCAACCGCGTGCTGTTCCCGTACTTTGGCGGTTTCGCCAAGTTGGTCAGCGCTGGCGTGGACTTTGTGCGCATCGACAAGGTCATGGAAAAATTCGGCTGGCCGATGGGCCCTGCCTACCTGATGGACGTGGTCGGCATCGACACCGGCCACCACGGCCGTGATGTTATGGCCGAAGGCTTCCCGGACCGCATGAAAGATGACCGTCGCTCGGCCATCGACGTGCTCTACGAAGCCAAGCGCCTGGGCCAGAAGAATGGCAAGGGCTTCTACGCCTACGAGACCGACAAGAAGGGCAAGCAGAAGAAAGTCGCCGACCCGTCGGTTCTGGAAGTGCTCAAGCCAATCGTTTACGAGCAGCGTGAAGTGAGCGACGAAGACATCATCAACTGGATGATGATCCCGCTGTGCATGGAAACCGTGCGTTGCCTGGAAGACGGCATCGTCGAAACCGCTGCCGAAGCCGACATGGGCTTGGTCTACGGCATTGGTTTCCCTCCGTTCCGTGGCGGTGCGTTGCGTTACATCGATTCGATGGGTGTAGCGGCCTTCGTCGCCCTGGCTGACCAGTACGCTGATCTGGGCGCGCTGTACCACCCGACTGCGAAGCTGCGCGAGATGGCCAAAAACGGCCAAAGCTTCTTCGGTTAAGCGCCCAACGACTAGAGCGAGAATATTTATGAGCTTGAATCCAAGAGACGTCGTGATTGTTGACTTCGGTCGCACTCCGATGGGCCGCTCCAAGGGCGGCATGCACCGCAACACCCGTGCCGAAGACATGTCGGCGCACCTGATTAGCAAGCTGCTGGAACGCAACGTCAAGGTCGACCCGAACGAAGTCGAAGACGTGATCTGGGGCTGCGTCAACCAGACCCTGGAGCAAGGCTGGAACATCGCGCGCATGGCGTCGCTGATGACCCAGATCCCGCACACGGCGGCCGGCCAGACCGTCAGCCGCCTCTGCGGTTCGTCGATGAGTGCCCTGCATACCGCAGCGCAAGCGATCATGACCGGCAACGGTGATGTGTTTGTGGTCGGTGGCGTGGAGCACATGGGCCACGTCAGCATGATGCACGGTGTCGACCCGAACCCGCACATGTCCCTGTACGCGGCGAAAGCCTCGGGCATGATGGGCCTGACCGCGGAAATGCTCGGCAAGATGCACGGCATCACTCGTGAAGCCCAGGACGCCTTCGGCGTGCGCTCCCACCAGTTGGCCCACAAGGCCACGGTGGAAGGCAAGTTCAAGGATGAAATCATCCCGATGCAGGGTTACGACGAAAACGGTTTCCTGAAACTGTTCGACTACGACGAAACCATCCGTCCCGAAACCACCCTGGAAAGCCTGGCGGCCCTCAAGCCGGCCTTCAATCCAAAGGGCGGCACCGTGACGGCCGGTACTTCCTCGCAGATCACCGATGGTGCTTCGTGCATGATCGTGATGTCGGCCCAGCGTGCCCAGGACCTGGGGATCCAGCCTCTGGCGGTGATCCGTTCCATGGCCGTGGCGGGTGTGGACCCGGCGATCATGGGCTATGGTCCAGTTCCGGCAACGCAGAAAGCCCTTAAGCGCGCCGGCCTTGGCATCAACGATATCGACTTCTTCGAGCTCAACGAAGCCTTCGCGGCACAGGCCCTGCCCGTGCTCAAGGATCTGAAAGTGCTCGACAAGATGAACGAGAAGGTTAACCTGCACGGCGGCGCGATCGCCCTGGGCCACCCATTCGGTTGCTCCGGTGCGCGTATCTCCGGCACGTTGCTCAATGTGATGAAGCAAAATGGTGGCACCTTCGGGGTGGCGACCATGTGCATTGGCCTCGGTCAGGGCATCTCCACCGTGTTCGAACGCGTTTAAGCGATCGGTTACGGAAGCCGGGGCCATGTGCCCCGGTTTTTTGTTTTTAGTCGTTTTTTTACTTTTTATTTTTGATCGTTTGCGTGAGGGCCGAAGCATGTCTGTCCAACCTGGGCTCTATCAGCATTACAAAGGTCCGCAGTACCGCGTTTTCAACGTGGCGCGGCACTCCGAGACTGAAGAAGAAGTGGTCTTCTACCAAGCGCTGTATGGCGATTGCGGCTTTTGGGTGCGCCCCTTGAGCATGTTCCTGGAGTCGGTCGAAGTTGACGGCGAACAGGTCCCGCGCTTTGCTTTGATTCAGGCCGAACCCAGCCTTTTTTCACAGGCTTGAGGGCGGTGCGGGCAAAACCCTGCGCTTGACCTCACCTTGTTGCCACTATATATAGCGGTGCCGCGTCAGGCGCCAACCGCCTTTCACTTCTAGAATTCAGGAATTTTCTGATCCATGGGCAAATCGCTGGTCATTGTGGAATCCCCGGCTAAGGCCAAGACCATCAACAAGTATCTGGGCAACCAATACGTGGTGAAGTCGAGTATCGGCCATATCCGAGACCTGCCCACCAGCGGTTCGGCTAGCGCCAGCAAAGAGCCTGCTGCCAAGCGTGGCAAGGCCGCCGCTGGTGAAGCGCCTGTGCTCTCGCCCAAGGAGAAGGCGCGCAAGCAGCTCGTCTCGCGCATGGGCGTGGACCCCGAACACGGCTGGAAAGCCCAGTACGAGATCCTTCCGGGCAAAGAGAAGGTCATCGAAGAGCTGCGCCGGCTCGCCAAGGATGCTGACACCATCTATCTCGCGACGGACTTGGACCGCGAGGGGGAAGCCATTGCCTGGCACCTGCGCGAAGCCATCGGCGGCGACGACAGCCGCTACAAGCGTGTGGTGTTCAACGAAATCACCAAGAAAGCCATCCAGGAAGCCTTCTCCAAGCCGGGCGAACTGGACATCGACCGGGTCAACGCCCAGCAGGCGCGGCGGTTCCTCGACCGTGTGGTGGGCTACATGGTTTCGCCACTGCTGTGGGCCAAGATCGCCCGTGGCCTGTCGGCTGGCCGGGTGCAATCGGTTGCGGTGAAGCTGGTGGTCGAGCGTGAGCGTGAGATCCGCGCGTTCATTCCCGAAGAATACTGGGAGGTCCACGCCGACCTCGGCACCGCCAAGGGCTCCAGCGTGCGCTTCGAAGTGGCCCGCGAGAACGGCGAAGCCTTCAAACCGCTGAACGAAGCCCAGGCCATGGCCGCGCTGGAGAAACTCAAGTCTTCGGCCTTCACCATCGCCAAACGTGAGGACAAGCCGACCAGCAGCAAGCCGTCGGCACCGTTCATCACCTCCACGCTGCAGCAGGCCGCGAGTAATCGCCTGGGCTTTGGCGTGAAGAAGACCATGATGATGGCACAGCGCTTGTACGAGGCCGGCTACATCACTTATATGCGTACCGACTCGACCAACCTCTCGGCCGATGCCGTGGCGATGGCGCGTACTTACATCGAAGGGGAATTCGGCGGCAAATACCTGCCGGAAACCCCGAACGTCTACAGCAGCAAGGAAGGCGCCCAGGAGGCTCACGAAGCGATTCGCCCTTCGGACGTCAACACCGACCCGAGCAAGCTGTCGGGCATGGAACGTGACGCTGAACGCCTCTACGAGCTGATCTGGCGCCAGTTCGTCGCCTGCCAGATGCTGCCGGCCAAATACTTGTCCACCACTGTCAGCGTCGCCGCCAGCGGCTTCGAGCTGCGTGCCAAGGGCCGCATCCTCAAGTTTGACGGCTACACCCGCGTGATGCCGCAAATGGCCAAGCCAGGCGACGACGACGTGCTACCGGATATGGCTCAGGGCGATGTGCTCAAGCTCATCAAGCTCGACCCGAGCCAGCACTTCACCAAGCCACCGGCACGTTACTCGGAAGCGAGCCTGGTCAAGGAGATGGAAAAGCGCGGTATCGGCCGCCCGTCGACCTATGCGGCGATCATTTCCACCATCCAGGATCGCGGCTACGTGGCGCTGCACAACCGCCGTTTCTATTCGGAGAAGATGGGTGACATCGTTACCGAGCGCTTGTCCGAGAGTTTCTCCAATCTGATGGACTACGGCTTCACCGCCGGCATGGAAGAGAACCTCGACGACGTGGCTCAGGGCGAGCGGGACTGGAAAAGCGTGCTTGACGAGTTCTACGGCGACTTCAAGAAAAAACTCGAAGTCGCGGAAAGCCCGGAAAACGGCATGCGCGCCAACCAGCCGGTCATGACCGACATCCCATGCACCACTTGCGGGCGGCCGATGCAGATCCGCACCGCGTCCACCGGGGTGTTCCTGGGTTGCTCAGGCTACAGCCTGCCGCCGAAAGAGCGCTGCAAGGCCACGGTCAACCTGGTGCCGGGCGACGAAATCGCTGCCGACGACGAGGGCGAGTCTGAATCCCTGGTGCTGCGCGGCAAGCACCGCTGCCCGATCTGCAGCACCGCGATGGATGCGTACCTGCTGGATGAAAAGCGCAAGCTGCATATCTGCGGTAACAACCCCGATTGCAATGGCTATGAGATCGAAGAAGGCACCTATCGGATCAAGGGTTATGAAGGCCCCAGCCTGGAGTGCGACAAGTGCGGCAGCGAGATGCAGCTCAAGACTGGCCGTTTCGGCAAGTTCTTCGGTTGCACCAATGCCGCATGCAAGAACACCCGTAAACTGCTGAAAAGCGGCGAAGCGGCACCGCCGAAGATGGACCCGGTGAAAATGCCGGAGCTCAAGTGCGAGAAGGTTAACGACACCTACATCTTGCGTGACGGCGCGTCTGGCTTGTTCCTGGCGGCCAGCCAGTTCCCGAAAAACCGCGAAACCCGTGCACCGCTGGTGATGGAAATCGTGCCGCACAAGGACGAGATCGATCCGAAGTACCACTTCCTCTGCGCGGCCCCACAGAAGGACCCGGACGGTCGTCCGGCCGTCATTCGCTACAGCCGCAAGACTAAGGAGCAGTACGTGCAGACCGAAGTGGATGGCAAGCCGACAGGCTGGCGCGCGTTCTACGAAGGTGGAAAATGGAAGGTTGAAGACAAGCGCCAGGGCGCGTGACGAAGGCGGGCGGCTGACCTCTCTGTCGGTGCGCCTCTGCCTGATTCGTCCTGGTAGCAGAAAGCCGCATGCGAACCCTCGGGTTGGCCTGCGGTTTTTTTTGGCTTGCGGCGGCTGTGACTGATCCGTGACACTGTTAAGCCAGTACTACGCCCTATTTCGCTGTGGAGAGTGCCGTCATGGCCTTTGAGCTCTATACCCGTACCAATCAGAAAATATACTTCGCCGGGCTGTCGCTAGAGGCGCTGGCCCGGGCTGAAGAGGGGCGGGCGATGAACTCCCTGGCGCTGATCCAGGCAGGTCGCGAGTCCGCGTTGTTTCACCTATACGGGGCCTTACTGGGGTTGTGCCATGAAATTGCCGGTTTCTACCGTTTGCCTCAAGCCAATTCCCCGCGGGCGGAGTTGTTGCTGACCCGAGAGGTGCTAGAGGCGGTGGCTATTCCGGAAATGGCAGAAATGGTGGAGTTGGCCAACAACCCCGAAACCTGGCTGGCGAAGTTGTTGGCGGCTCATGCCGCGTTGTTCCAGCCGCCCCGGGCGCCGCATAAGCCCAAGGGCGACGTCACTCAGCCGTTGATCGTCGCGGTTAATCTCGATGAAGAGCTAGGGCCTGAAGAATTGAGCCGTGAAGAACTGGAGAGCTGGCGGCAACACCTTAAAAGCCTGGCTATTCGCTTTCGCGACGGGCTTAACGAGTGCTAAGCGAGTTAGAGCCAAGCTAGGGTTTTGCCTGACTGGGGAAACAGACCAGTCGCTCATGCATTAGTCGCAACACCAAGCGCATCCGGGCCTATGGCTGATACAATGCCGGCCTTTCGTGGAGAGCAAATTTTTATGCCAACGTCCTTTCTGGAAATTGTTGAGTTGCCTGACGGCCGTATAGAGCTGCGCCGGGCTGAGGACGAGGGTTCTCTGGTGACTTTGGATTTTTCTGAAGATGCCAAGGTGTTTCTGCAAGGCCAACATGTCGAAGTAGCCAAGGCGATGTTGAGTGTTGGCGTGCAGATGGCAGGCCGTCTCGCTGAAGGTGAGCTGGAGAAGGAAAGCGGGCCGCGGGTGCTGCACTGAGTCCGTTGGTCGGTTTCGCTTCTGTTGCGTCACCCCGGCTTCTCCATTCGTGAGAAGCCTCGTCATCAACCCAGGCGAATGTTCAGGCTTTGTGCATCCCCGGTGCGGGCGGCACTGATAAGTTGCTGGCGCATGCTCGATGGCAGCGGGTTGAGCCAACTGACGACGGTGTGGCTACGGCCCAGGCGCAGGGCCTCGCACGTCAATTGCTGGGCGCTTTGCATGCCGCGCGGTTGCAGTAGCAGGATGCGTTCGCGGTTAAGGCCGGCATCGCGCAGCCAGGCCTGGGTCAGGCTGGCGGGTGGGGCGATCAGGGTCAGCCAGCGAGCGTCCTGATCCTGGCTCAGTTGCCTGAGGATCGGCGCCAGTAGGTTCAGGCAGTTCCCGGCTGCTCCACGCAGCGACAGCTCGCTAAAGACTTCGGGCTCGGCGCTCCAGGGCGATTCGACCACGTCTTTGAGGATGGGCGCTTGCGCCATGAAGGCTCCGAACAACGGCAGTTGAGCTTGCTGTGAGGTATAGGGGAACTGCATAAAGCCTCCTTTAGCGGCGAATGACGCCGACACTCAAACCTTCGATCACCAGTTCCTGATCTTTCAGGTTGACTTCGATAGGGGCGAACTCGGGGTTCTCAGCAATCAGCCAGACTTTGCTGCCTTCACGCTTGAACCGCTTGACCGTCACTTCGTCGCCCAGGCGGGCGACGACAATCTGGCCATTACGAGCTTCGCGGGTGGTGTGTACCGCCAGCAGGTCGCCATCGAGGATGCCGACGTCCTTCATGCTCATGCCGTGTACCCGCAGCAGGTAGTCGGCGCGAGGGTGGAAGAAGGTCGGGTTGATGTTGCAGGACTCTTCGATGTGCTGCTGGGCCAGGATCGGCGCGCCAGCGGCAACACGACCGATGATCGGCAGGCTCGACTCGTCGGTTTCGGCTTCGAAACCAGGGATACGGATACCCCGTGAAGCGCCCGGGGTCATTTCGATAGCGCCCTTGCGTGCCAGGGCCTTGAGGTGTTCTTCGGCGGCATTGGGGGACTTGAATTCCAGTTTCTGCGCGATTTCCGCCCGGGTAGGGGGGAAGCCGTTTTCTTTGAGGCAGTCTTTGATAAAGGCCAGGATCTCGGCTTGGCGTGGCGTCAGTTTTATCATGTCGATCGCTCTGTCTTTTTATACAGTGACTGGGATTATATACAGTGAAGGCGTCTTGGCAATCCTCCTTTTTTCGGCGCCCGCCGAACGGTTGAATAAGGGCGCACGCTAGGGTTGTCGTAGCGAGGTCCTACAGGGTTTTCCTTGTGTGATTAAATAGGTGACTGGTCGGCCGGAAAACGGACAGGCAGGCTTGACAAGACATAAGCTGAAACGTATGTTTCAAACAAGTGTTTGTCAGGTAGAGTAACCATGGCCCAGTCGGAAACCGTTGAACGCATTCTTGATGCTGCCGAGCAGTTGTTCGCGGAAAAAGGGTTCGCTGAAACTTCATTGCGCCTTATCACCAGCAAGGCCGGGGTCAACCTGGCGGCGGTGAATTATCATTTCGGCTCGAAAAAGGCGCTGATCCAGGCAGTGTTCTCGCGCTTCCTGGGGCCTTTTTGCATCAGCCTGGACCGGGAGCTGGAACGCCGCCAGGCCAAGCCTGACAGCAAGCCAAGCCTGGAAGAACTGCTGGAAATCCTTGTCGAACAGGCCCTCGTGGTGCAGCCGCGCAGCGGCAATGACCTGTCTATCTTCATGCGTTTGCTTGGCTTGGCCTTCAGCCAGAGCCAGGGCCACCTGCGGCGTTACCTGGAGGACATGTACGGCAAGGTGTTCCGCCGCTACATGATGCTCGTCAATGAGGCCGCGCCGCGGATCCCGCCGATCGAGTTGTTCTGGCGCGTGCACTTCATGCTCGGTGCTGCGGCGTTCAGTATGTCCGGCATCAAGGCCTTGCGCGCCATTGCCGAGACCGATTTTGGCGTCAATACCTCGATTGAGCAGGTAATGCGCCTGATGGTGCCATTCCTCGCGGCTGGCATGCGCGCCGAAACCGGGGTCACTGACGACACCATGGCCAGCGCCCAGTTGCGGCCGCGGGTCAAGTCCACGCCGGCGCCTGCCAAGGTTTAGTGGCCGGTGGGTGGGCGCGGCGGCTGACATCCGCTAAGCTTGCCGCCCATGTCGACTCCCGTTCCAGACTCTCTCCTTACCCTGCACCGACCCGCGCCCGCCGAGCTTCGCTCCTGGCGGCGCAGTCGTGTGCCCGTAATAAAGGAATCGCTATGACCGGTGCCCTGCAAGGCTCCCTGATGGTGGATGTGGCCGGTACCTGGCTGACCTCCGAAGACCGTCACCTGTTGCGCCAGCCCGAGGTGGGCGGCCTGATTATTTTTGCGCGCAACATTGAGCACCCACGCCAGGTGCGCGAACTCAGTGCCTCGATTCGCGCCGTACGCCCGGACCTGCTGCTGGCAGTGGACCAGGAAGGCGGCCGCGTCCAGCGCCTGCGTCAGGGTTTTGTGCGCCTGCCGGCGATGCGGGCAATTGCCGACAATCCCAACGCCGAGGTGTTAGCCGAGCACTGTGGTTGGATCATGGCCACTGAAGTGCTGGCTGTTGGCCTGGATTTGAGCTTCGCCCCGGTGCTCGACCTCGATTACCAACGCAGCGCAGTGGTGGGGAGCCGTTCGTTCGAGGGCGACCCGCAGCGTGCCGCGCTGCTGGCCGGGGCCTTCATTCGCGGCATGAACAGCGCCGGCATGGCGGCCACGGGCAAGCATTTTCCCGGCCACGGCTGGGCGGAGGCTGATTCCCACGTGGCGATTCCCGTCGATGAGCGCAGCCTCGAGGAGATCCGCGCCAATGACCTGGTGCCGTTCGCCCGTTTGAGCCAGCAACTGGCCGCCGTGATGCCGGCCCACGTGATCTACCCCCAGGTAGACAGCCAGCCTGCCGGGTTCTCGCGCCGCTGGTTGCAGGACATCCTGCGGGGCGAGTTGCAATTTGATGGGGTGATTTTCAGCGATGACCTGTCGATGGCCGGTGCCCATGTGGTGGGCGATGCGGCCAGTCGGATCGAGGCCGCCCTATCTGCCGGTTGCGACATGGGCCTGGTATGCAATGACCGGGCGGCGGCCGAGTTGGCCTTGTGCGCGGCCCAGCGCCTGAAGGTCACGCCCAGCCCGCGTATCGCGCGGATGCGCGGCCAGGGTTTCGCCGGCACCGAGTACCGCCAGGACCCGCGCTGGCTCGCAGCCATTGGCGCCCTCAAAGACGCTCAATTGATTGATTAAAGGAAACTTGCAATGACGGTTTACGCGATTATCGGCGGCACCGGGCTGACTCAGCTCGAAGGTTTGAACATCCGCCAGTCGTTGCCGCTGGATACGCCCTACGGCGCGCCGTCGGCCGAGATCCAGGTGGGCGAATACGCTGGGCGCGAGGTGCTGTTCCTCGCACGTCACGGCCATCCGCATCGTGTTGCGCCCCATCAGGTCAACTACCGCGCCAACCTGTGGGCGTTGAAGCAAGCCGGGGCCGAGGCGATCCTGGCGGTCAATGCGGTCGGTGGGATTCACGCGGCCATGGGCACCGGGCATTTCTGTGTGCCGCACCAAGTGATCGACTACACCAGCGGCCGCGAGCACACCTACTTTGCCGATGACCTGGAACACGTGACCCACATCGATTTCAGCTACCCCTACAGCGAGCCGCTGCGCGAGCGTCTGATCGCGGCGCTGGCCGCTCAAGGTTGCGCCTACAGCAGCCATGGCGTGTATGCCTGCACCCAAGGGCCGCGCCTGGAAACCGTGGCCGAGATTGCGCGCCTGGAGCGTGACGGTTGCGACATCGTGGGCATGACTGGCATGCCGGAAGCAGCCCTGGCCCGTGAGCTGGGCCTGGACTATGCGTGCCTGGCCCTGGTGGTCAACCCGGCGGCGGGCAAGTCCATGGCGGTGATTACCATGGCGCAAATCGAGCAGGCGCTGCATGACGGCATGGGCTTGGCGAAGGCGACCCTGGCTCGGGTGTTGATGGCATAAGTGCAGTTCGGGAGTGTGGCGCGCCTATCGCGGGCAAGGCCCGCTCCCACAGGCTACGGTGCTCGATCTGTGGCGCGATAGACGCGCCACAAACTAATGCTTGGCTTTATCCGGTAGCGGCGCGAACAGCGCTTCAATGTCGTTGTTTTGCAGCTTCCAATCCCCGGCCTGGCGCCCGTCGAGCACGCCTGCGGCGAGGTCGGACTTTTCTTTTTGCAGGTGCTGGATTTTTTCCTCCACCGTGCCCCGGGCGATCATCTTGTAGACGAACACCGGTTTTTCCTGGCCAATGCGGTAGGCACGGTCGGTGGCCTGGTTTTCCGTGGCCGGGTTCCACCACGGGTCGTAGTGGATCACCGTATCGGCTTCGGTCAGGTTCAAGCCTACGCCGCCCGCTTTGAGGCTAATCAGGAAGATCTGCAACTGGCCGCTCTGGAAGGCCTTGACCGGCGTGCGGCGGTCGCGGGTCTGCCCGGTCAGCAGGGCATAGGCGACGCCGCGTTTTTTCAGTTCGGCTTCAATCAGGGTCAGCATTGAAGTGAACTGGGAGAACAGCAGAATCCGCCGCCCCTCCTCGAACAACTCTTCAAGCATTTGCATCAGGCTATCGAGCTTGCCCGAGGTGCTGCCCCGGGTGGGTGGGGCTTCGTTAACCAGGCGCAGGTCGCAGCAGACCTGGCGCAGCTTGAGCAGCGCTTCGAGGATGATGATTTGGCTGCGGGCCACGCCTTTGCGGGTGATCTCGTCGCGTACTTTTTTGTCCATGGCCAGGCGCATGGTTTCGTAGACGTCCCGCTGGGCTTCGTTGAGGTCGACCCAATGGATGATCTCGGTCTTGGGTGGCAGTTCAGTGGCCACCTGCTCTTTGGTGCGGCGTAGCAGGAACGGCTTGATGCGCCCGTTGAGGTGCTGCAAGCGCACTTCGCTGCCGCGTTTTTCGATGGGCACGCGGTAGTCGCGGTTGAAGGTCTTCACGTCCCCCAGCCAACCCGGCAGCAAGAAGTGGAACAGTGACCAGAGTTCGCCCAGGTGGTTTTCCAGGGGCGTACCGGACAGGCATAGGCGTTGCCGGGCGTTGAGGCTGCGGGCAGCTTCGGCGGCCTTGCTGGTGGGGTTCTTGATGTACTGCGCTTCGTCCAACACCAGCACATGCAGCGGCTGGGCGGCCAGCACTTCGATGTCCTTGGGCAGCAGGGCGTAGGTGGTGAGGATCAGGTCGTACTCGGCCAGTTGGGCGAAGTGCTTCTTGCGCCCGGCGCCATACAACGCCAGGACCTTGAGCTGGGGCGTGAAGTGCGCCGCTTCGTCGAGCCAATTGGGGATCAGGCTGGTGGGCATCACTACCATGCACGGCCGGTCGAGGCGCCCGGCGTGCTTTTCGCTGAGCACGTGGGCCAGGGTTTGCAGGGTTTTGCCCAGGCCCATGTCGTCGGCGAGGATGCCGCCCACCTCCAGTTGGCGCAGCGACTGCATCCAGCTCAGGCCTTCGAGTTGGTAGGGGCGCAAGGTGGCGTTGAGGCCATCGGGCGCGCGGCAACTGTAGTCTCTGATGTCGCGCAGGCGTTGGGCGAAGGTGCGGATGTGTTCGCCGCCTTCCCACAGCAGGGGCAACTCTTGCAGCGGGTTGAGCCGCAAGGCATCGGCTTTGCTCAGGCGCAGGCGGGTTTCGCCTGGTTCTTGCAGGTAGAACTCGCCGAGGGTGGCCAGCACCGGTTTCAGGCGCCCGAAGGGCAGGGCCACTTGCAGCGGGCCGCTGTCGGTAGGGGGCCGGTTGGGGATGTTCACCAGGATCAACTCGTCGTCGCGGCGTTTGGCCAGGCGTTCGGGGTTGAGCAACTCGGTGTGGGAGCGCATCAGGTTGAGCAGGATCGGCAGCAGGCTCAGGCGCTCGCCGTTGACGATGATGCCCAGTTCCAGGTCGAACCAATCACGCTGCGGCGCCTCCTCGACGCTGGCGTACCAGTCATCGACGGCGGTCAGGTCGAAGCCGAAGTCGTCCTCTATCTGCAACTCCCAGCCTTGTTCGCGCAGGCTGGGCAGTTGGTTGAGGGTGAAGGTCAGCCAGGCGCTGTCGTTGACCATCTCGAACAATTCGCCAGCGCTTTCGGGCAGGGCTTTACTTTGCCGGGTGGCGATGCGAAACCCCAGCAGCCTGAGCTGTTCGCGGTAGTGCTTCTCGGCGTCGAGTTGGCGCTTGATGCGCAGGGTCTGCTGTTCCTGGCGGATCAGGATATCGGCGTTTTTCTGCCCGCTGACGTATTCGCCCTGATAGTTGAAGGACAGCGCGGCGCGGTGCTGGATATAGCGCTGCATTTTGCCGTTACGCGGTTCAAAGGCGCTGAATTCGACGCTGGCCAGCCACAGGCGCGGCACCGGTTGCACGTCGTCGAGCAGCACTTGCGGCGGGGCGGCGGGGCGGCGGTTTTCCAGGACCGTCTGGAGTTTTTCCAACAGTTGGGCGTCTTTGGCGGTGGCGGGGAAGGCCAGGGTTTCTTCGACTTGCAGCAGTACCGCGGCGCAGTGCTTGCAGTTGACCCGCACGGGGCAACTGCACGTGGCGTCCACCATCAGTAGGGTATTTTTCGCGGATTCGCGCAGGTTGATGGTCTGGCGGTAGACGTTGCCGCCCGAGCCTTCGCAACTGGCAGTGATGGTGCTGTCGCCGACCTGGACGAAGCGCACGCGGTTTTCCAGCGCGTAGCGGCGCCCGCGCTCAAGGCTCTGTTCTTTGAAGCGACTGACCCAGGACGGTGCCAGGGGTTTGGTCAGGGTCGCGGGCATGGGCACTCAGTCAGTCCGGGATTTCAACGGGGGCTTGGCTGCGGGCGGGGGCGGATAGCGAGGTGATTTTTATCAGCAGGCCCAGGTGGCCGTTGTCGAGAAAATTCAGTTGGCCGTTCTTGGTGTGGCTTTGCTGGCTCAGGCTTTCGCTGGCAGTAATCAGGCCATTGCGGTCGATCTGGTTGACCCAGAACTTGGCGTTGACGTCGGTAAAACGCCCTAGTTTCAACTCCAGGGTGCCCTGGATCGGGAACTGGCCGAACTGCCCGGCACCGTCGCTGATCGCCACTGTGCTCGGCGCCTCGCCCAGAGGCTGTTGCCAGGCCTTGTGCAGCAGCACGCTGTAGTCGGTGCTGGCCTTGAGGTTTTCGACTTCTTTGTTGAGGCTCGGCGTGCGCAGGCTGGCCGGGTCAACTGGGCGGGCAGCGGCGGCCCAATCCTCTGGCGCGGGGCGGCTGAGGATGGTGGGTTCGGCGTTCTGCCGCACCAGGATCATCTCGATCTGGTACAGCTCATCGGCCAACGCCAAGGGGGCGACCAGGGTCAGCAGCAAGGTCAGTGAGGCAAACAGGCGCATGGCACGTCCTTCAAGCAGTTTTCGGGGCGAGGCGCTCGAACAGCGCCTCCAATGTGTTGAAGCGCTCTTCGGGACGTTCCATTGGCACCATGAATTTGAACAGCGTAGCGCCTTCAAATTTGTAGCGGTTGGGCTGGCCCTGGATGAGTTTTATCAGCACCAGCGGATCGACCGGCGTCTGCGGTTCGAACTCGATACGCCCGCCCTGTGGCCCGGCGTCGACCTTCTTGATGCCCAGTTGTTCGGCTTGCAGCTTGAGCAGGGTCAGGCGCACCAGGTTCTTGGTCGGCTCAGGCAGCAGGCCGAAGCGGTCGATCATTTCCACTTGCAGGTCCTTGAGGCCCTCTTCGTCGGTGGCCGAGGCGATGCGCTTGTACAGGATCAGCCGCGCATGCACATCTGGCAGGTAGTCCTCGGGAATCAACGCGGGCAGGCGCAGGTTGATTTCCGGGCCGCCGCCCAAGGGTTGGTCGAGGTTCGGTTGCTCACCCTTGCGGATGGCCTTGACCGCCCGTTCGAGCATTTCCATGTAGAGGGTGAAGCCCACGGCCTGGATCTGCCCGCTCTGACCGTCGCCCAATAGCTCGCCGGCACCACGGATTTCCAGGTCGTTGGTGGCCAGTACGAAACCGGCGCCCAGGTCCTGGGTATTGGCGATGGCCTCCAGGCGTTTTTGCGCATCCGCAGTGACTTGCTGGCGCGGTGGCGTGAGCAGGTAGGCGTAGGCCTGGTGGTGGCTGCGCCCCACGCGGCCGCGCAATTGGTGCAGTTGCGCCAGGCCGAACTTGTCGGCGCGCTCGATGATGATGGTGTTGGCGCTGGGCACGTCGATGCCGGTCTCGATGATGGTCGAGGCGATCAGCACGTTGAAGCGCTTGTGGTAGAAGTCGCTCATCACCTGTTCGAGCTCGCGTTCGCGCATCTGCCCGTGGCCGATACCGATGCGTGCTTCGGGCACCAGTTCGGCGAGGTCTGCGGCGCATTTCTCGATGGTTTTTACATCGTTGTGCAGGTAATAGACCTGGCCGCCACGCAGCAGCTCACGTAGCAGGGCTTCTTTGACGGTGCTGTTGTTCTGCTCCATGACGAAGGTGCGCACCGACAGGCGCCGTGCCGGCGGGGTGGCGATGATCGATAGGTCGCGCATGCCCGAGACGGCCATGTTCAGCGTGCGCGGGATGGGCGTGGCGGTCAGGGTGAGGATGTCCACCTCGCTACGCAGGGCCTTGAGCTGTTCCTTCTGGCGCACGCCGAAGCGGTGTTCTTCGTCGATGATGACCAGGCCCAGGTTTTTGATCTTGACGTCGTCCTGCAGCAACTTGTGGGTGCCGATAACGATGTCGATCTTGCCTTCGGCCAGGTCGGCGACGGCGGCGTTGACTTCCTTGGTCGATTTGAAGCGGCTCATCACTTCGACGGTCACCGGCCAGTCGGCGAAGCGATCGCGAAAGCTGTTGTAGTGCTGCTGGGCGAGCAGGGTAGTGGGCACCAGGATCGCCACCTGGCGGCCGCCGTGCACGGCGATGAACGCGGCGCGCATGGCCACTTCGGTCTTGCCGAAGCCCACGTCGCCGCATACCAGGCGATCCATGGGCTTGGGCGCGAGCATGTCGGCGCGCACGGCTTCGATGGTGGTTTGCTGGTCCGGGGTTTCCTCGAAGGGAAAACCGGCGCTGAACGTTGCGTAATCGGCCTTGGGGTCGGCGAACGCGTAGCCTTCGCGGGCGGCGCGGCGGGCGTAGATGTCCAGCAGTTCGGCGGCCACGTCGCGCACCTGCTCGGCGGCTTTGCGCTTGGCTTTCTGCCAGGTCTCAGACCCCAGGCGATGCAGGGGCGCGAGGGCATCGTCGCTGCCGGTGTAGCGGGCGATCAGGTGCAGGCTGGCCACCGGCACGTAGAGCTTGGCGCCCTCGGCGTATTCCATGGTGAGGAATTCGGCGGCCTGGTTGTCGATTTCCAACGTGGCCAGGCCCAGGTAGCGGCCCACGCCGTGGTCGATGTGCACCACCGGCGCGCCTTCGCGCAGCTCGGTGAGGTTCTTGATGACCGCGTCGTTGTTGGCGTCGGCGCGTTTTTCCCGGCGCCGGCGCTGCATCACCCGTTGGCCGAACAGCGGGCTCTCGGCGATCAACGCCAGCGCCGGGTCGTCCAGCAGCAGGCCATCGTCCAGAGGGGCGATGGTGATCGCCAAACGGTGTTTGCTGGCGACGAAATCCGGCCAGTTATCAACGGTTTTTGGCCGCAGCTTAAGGCGCTCAAGCAGCTCCAGCAGAACTTCGCGGCGCCCGGCCGACTCGGCGGTAAACAGCACGCGCCCGTTAAAGTCTTCAAGGAACCCGGAAAGCGCCGCCAAGGGCTCGTTGGCCTTGGCTTCGATGGCCAGGTTGGGCAGGGCCCGGGCGGCGAACCGCTCACGCCCGGGGCCGGTGTCCACGTCCTGCTGGCTGGCGACCACCCGGGGCCAGTTCTTGAGGCGCGCGAAGCAGTCTTCGACCGGCAGGAACAATTCGGCCGGCGGCAGCAGCGGGCGCGATGGATCGACGCGGCGCTCTTCGTAGCGGTTGCGCACATCGTTCCAGAAGTTTTCCGCCGCTTGCTCGATGCCCGGCAGGGAGAACACCTGGGTGTCCTGCGGCAAGTAGTCGAACAGGGTGGAGGTTTCGTCGAAAAACAGCGGCAGGTAGTACTCGATGCCGGCGGGAGTGATGCCGCTGCTCAGGTCCTGGAAGATCGGGCAGCGGCGAAAGTCCACGTCAAAGCGCTCGCGAAACCGTGCCTTGAACCGCGTCACCGCGTCTTTTTGCAGGGGGAACTCGCGGGCCGGGAGCAAGCGCACGGAGTCGACCTTGTCGATGGAGCGCTGGTTTTCCGGGTCGAAGGTACGCAGGGTCTCGATTTCGTCATCGAACAGGTCAATGCGGTAGGGCAGTTTGCTGCCCATCGGGAACAGGTCGATCAGCGCCCCGCGTACCGCGAACTCGCCGTGCTCGTACACCGTGTCGACGCAACGGTAGCCGCTGGCCTCCAGGCGCGTGCGCATCTGTTCGACGTCGAGTTTCTGGCCGATGTCCAGCACGAGGCTGCTACCCAGCAGGAACTTGGTCGGCGCCAGGCGATGTAGGGCCGTGGTGATAGGCACTACCAAAACCCCGTGGCTCAGCTCCGGCAGCCGATACAGGCTGGCGATGCGCTGGGAAATGATGTCCTGGTGGGGCGAAAACAGGTCGTAGGGCAGGGTTTCCCAGTCCGGGAAGTGCAGCACCGGCAAATCGGGGGCGAAGAAACCCAGTTCCTGCTCCAGCCGTTCGGCGCTTTGGCTGTCGGCGGTCAGTAGCAGGGTGAAGCGCTTGGCAGCGCTGGCAGCCTCGGCGATGGCCAGGCTCAGGGCGGCACCGGGCAGGTTGCCCCAGTGCTGTTTACCTGCGGCAGCAGGGAGATGCGGTAGACGCAGAACAGGCACGGAAGGTTGAGCTCCAAGCGTTGCGACAAAGCCTGCGATTGTAGCGGGCGAAGGTGCCGGCTGTCAGTTGCAGACTGGCTCCAATCGAGCAAAACCATGGTGCGACAGGCGCGCATTGATCCGCGCCCGACTCGGCGGCATAATGTAGCCCCTTTTTTCTGCCCCTACATGTGGAAGGTTCCCGTGACTCAGAAGCCCGACCAGTGTCTTGGTGAATGGATCGACCGTGAAGCACTCGCAGAAGCGATGATTCCGCTTATCGGCCAGCTCTACCGCAACAACAATGTGGTGAGCTCGATCTATGGCCGCAGCCTGATCAACCGGTCAGTCATCGCGATTCTCAAAGCCCACCGCTTTGCTCGCCATCGCCAGTCCGACGACAGTGAATTGTCTGTCCACGAGACTTTCCCCCTGCTTAAAGCCATGAGCGAGCTCAAGCTCGGCGCTGCTTCGGTAGACCTGGGCAAACTGGCGGTCAAGTTCAAGACCCAGGGCAACGGCCGTACCGCCGAGCAGTTCGTGCGTGAAGAGCTGGCCGATGTGGTTGGCCAGCAAAACGCGTCGGCGCGCAAAGGCACTGACGTGGTGTTGTACGGCTTCGGTCGTATCGGCCGCCTGCTGGCGCGCATTCTGATCGAGAAAACCGGTGGCGGCGATGGCCTGCGCCTGCGTGCCATCGTGGTCCGTAAGGGCGCCGAGAATGACCTGGTCAAACGCGCCAGCCTGCTGCGTCGCGACTCGGTCCATGGCCCGTTCGACGGCACCATCACGGTCGATGAAGCCAATAACACCATCACCGCCAACGGCAACCTGATCCAAGTGATCTACGCGAAGAACCCGACCGAGGTGGACTACACCCAGTACGGCATCAAGAACGCGTTGCTGGTGGACAACACCGGTGTATGGCGTGACGCCGACGGCCTTGGCCAGCACCTGACGTGCCCGGGCGTTGACCGCGTTGTGCTGACCGCGCCTGGCAAGGGCAAGCTCAAGAACATCGTGCACGGCATCAACCACGGCGAAATCACCGCCGACGACAAGATCATCTCGGCCGCTTCCTGCACCACCAACGCCATCGTGCCGGTGCTCAAGGCAGTGAACGACAAGTTCGGCATCGTCAACGGTCACGTGGAAACGGTTCACTCGTACACCAACGACCAGAACCTGATCGACAACTTCCACAAGGGCGATCGCCGTGGCCGTAGCGCCGCGCTGAACATGGTCATCACCGAAACCGGTGCGGCCACCGCAGCGGCCAAGGCCCTGCCTGAGCTGGCCGGCAAGCTGACCGGCAACGCGATCCGCGTGCCAACGCCGAACGTGTCGATGGCCATTCTCAACCTCAACCTTGAGAAAGCCGCCACCCGCGAAGAGATGAACGAGTACCTGCGCTACATGGCGCTGCACTCCGATCTGCATAAGCAAATCGACTACGTCAATTCGCAGGAAGTGGTATCCACCGACTTCGTTGGCTCGCGCCACGCCGGTGTGGTGGACGCTGAAGCGACCATCACCCAGGACAACCGCGTTGTCCTGTACGTGTGGTACGACAACGAGTTCGGCTACAGCTGCCAGGTCGTACGCGTGATGGAAGACATGGCCGGGGTTAACCCGCCTGCCTTCCCACGCTAAGCCCAGGGTTTAGCCGCTGTTGAAAACGCCCCGACTGGTTCGGGGCGTTTTTGTTTGTGCCGTTCGTGGCGGGCCCATAAGGGCTGGTCTGTTTTGCAAGGGGAGGGGGGAAGTCGTGGGGCGAATCACGATGGCAGGGGTTTTTCTGGCGTTGGCCGTTGTTGCGGGCTGCGGCCCGGACGAGTCGTTGCAGCGCTTCGGCGGCCCGACCATGGGCAGCACCTACAGCATTCAGTATGTGCAGCGCGGTGGTGTGCCTTCAGTGGGGGAGGTGCAGCGGCAGGTGGGGCGAATCCTCGCTGAGATCGACGAGCAGATGTCCACCTACCGCAGCGATTCGGACATCGAGCGCTTCAATGACTTGCCCGCCAACAGCTGCCGCGCGATGCCGGCGCCGGTGTTGGAATTGGTGCGGGTCGGCGAGCAGCTGTCGGCTCAAAGCAATGGTGCTTTCGACTTGACCATCGAGCCCTTGCTCAACCTGTGGGGCTTCGGGCCGCAGTCGCGGGGCGAGCAGGTGCCGGATGCCCAGGCCCTGGCGCAGGTCCGCCAGCGTGTCGGTCACGTTCATTTGCGCATCGAGGGCGAGCAGTTGTGCAAGGACGCGCCGGTGCAGGTGGACTTCAACAGCATCGCCGCCGGCTACGCAGTGGACCGCATTGCCACGACGCTGCAAGGGCTGGGCATCGGCAGCTACCTGGTAGAAGTCACCGGTGAACTCAAGGCTGCCGGCCACAAGCCTGATGGCTCGCCTTGGCGGGTGGCCCTGGAAGAACCTCGGGATGACCAGCAAGTGCTGGAACGTATCATCGCGGTCGATGGCTTCGGGGTGTCCACCTCGGGGGATTACCGTAAATACTTCGAGCGCGACGGGCGCCGCTACTCTCACACCCTCGATGCCCAGACCGCCGCGCCAATCCAGCATGCCCTGGCCTCGGTGACGGTGCTTCACCCGCAAGCATTGATGGCGGATGGCTTATCGACATTGCTGTTGATTCTCGGGCCGCAACGGGGCTGGGAATATGCAGAGAAAAACGCCATCGCCGCATTTTTTGTGATTCGTGCCGATAACGGTTTTGTCACCCGCAGCAGCGCGGCGTTTGAGCGCATGAGCACAAACCTGGCCCCTTGACCTTGATGTAGTGCAGGCAAAAGTAGCCTACGACACGACCAAGGGTTAATGTGCGCGGCGTTGAGGCTTCTATAGACTGTGTCCGGGTTCTAGCTTGACCCCCAATTTGTTCCTTCATGCCGCTGGCCGCGGCATGATTTAGCCGCAGGCGCCGCAGTGGTGCCTCGGCCTGTTCTGAGGAGTACGCATGGCTGTCTACAACTAC
The DNA here is from genome assembly GCF_059862525.1 of Pseudomonas sp. MF08875. Taxonomy (NCBI): domain Bacteria; kingdom Pseudomonadati; phylum Pseudomonadota; class Gammaproteobacteria; order Pseudomonadales; family Pseudomonadaceae; genus Pseudomonas; species Pseudomonas sp. MF08875. The sequence goes on along the minus strand of NZ_JCBCUW010000037.1, from coordinate 23,434 downwards.
GACGTGGTGGTGCTGGGTTCCGGCCCTGCTGGAGAAGGTGCGGCAATGAACGCCGCCAAGGCCGGCCGCAAGGTGGCGATGGTTGACAGTCGCCGTCAGGTCGGCGGCAACTGCACCCACCTGGGGACCATCCCGTCCAAGGCCTTGCGTCACTCGGTACGGCAAATCATGCAGTTCAACACCAACCCGATGTTCCGGGCCATTGGTGAGCCGCGCTGGTTCTCGTTCCCCGACGTACTCAAGAGTGCCGAAAAAGTCATCTCCAAGCAGGTGGCGTCCCGCACCGGTTATTACGCCCGCAACCGCGTTGACCTGTTTTTCGGCACCGGCAGCTTTGCCGACGAGCAAACGGTGGAAGTGGTCTGCGCCAATGGCGTGGTGGAAAAACTGGTGGCCAAGCAGGTCATCGTTGCCACCGGGTCGCGCCCGTATCGCCCGGCCGATATCGATTTCCACCACCCGCGTATCTACGATAGCGACACCATCCTGAGCCTGGGCCACACGCCGCGTAAGCTGATCGTGTACGGCGCCGGCGTGATCGGTTGCGAATACGCCTCGATCTTCAGCGGCCTCGGCGTGCTGGTGGAACTGGTGGACAACCGTGGCCAGTTGCTCAGCTTCCTGGACTCGGAAATCTCCCAAGCCCTGAGCTACCACTTCAGCAACAACAACATCACCGTGCGCCACAACGAAGACTACGACCGGGTCGAAGGCGTGGACAACGGCGTGATCCTGCACCTCAAGTCCGGCAAGAAGATCAAGGCCGACGCCTTGCTCTGGTGCAACGGCCGTACCGGCAACACCGACCAGTTGGGCCTGGAAAATATCGGCATCAAGGTCAACAGCCGTGGCCAGATTGAAGTGGACGAAAACTACCGTACCGCGGTGCCGAACATCTACGCCGCGGGCGACGTGATCGGCTGGCCGAGCCTGGCCAGTGCCGCTCACGACCAGGGCCGCTCGGCCGCTGGCAGCATTGTCGATAACGGCAGCTGGCGCTTCGTCAACGACGTGCCGACCGGGATCTACACCATTCCGGAGATCAGCTCGATCGGTAAAAACGAGCAGGAGCTGACACAGGCCAAGGTGCCGTATGAAGTCGGCAAGGCGTTTTTCAAGGGCATGGCTCGGGCGCAGATCGCCGGTGAACCGCAAGGCATGCTCAAGATTTTGTTCCACCGCGAAACCCTGGAGGTGCTGGGGGTTCACTGCTTCGGCTACCAGGCTTCGGAGATCGTGCACATCGGCCAGGCGATCATGAACCAGCCGGGCGAACTCAACACGCTGAAGTACTTCGTCAATACCACGTTCAACTACCCGACCATGGCCGAAGCCTATCGGGTAGCGGCGTACGACGGTCTCAATCGGCTTTTTTGAGCGGCTCCGGCCGGTGGCCTGAGCCGGCCGGGGAGACCGATTTCAGCTATTCCCAAGGGTGGCAGTGGCCAAACCGGGAAAGTCTGTAATCAGGCTATCTACGCCGAAGTCGGCGAGCCTGCGCATCAGCGCGGGTTCGTTGACGGTCCACACCGACACATGCAACCCCTGGCGCTGGGCCTTTTCCAGGCGTTCAGGGGTGCAGAGTGTCCAGTTCAACGCCAGAATCTCGCAGCCATAGCCCTGGGCGACCTTCAGCGGGTCGAGCCAGGCGTACTCGGCTACCAGCCCCCGGGACACGTCCGGTGTGAGGTCCAGGGCGGCCTTGAGCACTTCCCGCGAGCCGGAGGTGATGGTGACCCTGTCCAGCAGGCCGAAACGCTGGGCCAGTTCCCGAATCGCTAGCACGGTGGTGGCCGCGCGGGTGCGTGATGCGCTCTTGACCTCCAGTTGCCAGTGCTCGAAATCGCATTGCTCGAACAGCTCCTCCAGGCGCGGGATCGGACAGGGCGTGATCCAGCCCGGGCCACCCTTGCGCGCGTCGTAGCTGGTCAGGTCGGCAGCCGAATGCTCGGCCACTTTGCCGCGCCGGTCGGTGGTGCGCTTGAGGGTCGGGTCGTGGATCACCATCAGTTCGCCGTCGCGCGACAGGTGCAAGTCCAGCTCGCAGCGGCGCACGCCGTGCTTGAGGCACTGCTGGAAACTGGTCAGGGTGTTTTCCGGTGCTTCGCCCTTGGCGCCGCGATGGCCGTAGATGAGGGTCACGTTTATTCCTTCTGGGTGACGGACGATTCGTTCTGTTCTCGGGCCAGGCGTCGTTCCTGGGCCTGTTTTTGCAGGATGTAGCGTGCCAGCAACTGGCGTTGGGCGTCGCTGATGAGTTCGAACTCGGTGCCGACCTCGAACTGCGCCCCTTTAGCGGCACAGTGGGTGACCCGGGCGCGTAGCAAAAGGCCCAGGGCCTGGGGCATCAACACGAGCTTCACCGACAGCGCGGTGCCGAGGGCAAACGCATTAGGGGCGCTGAATTCGATGCCGCCCTCGGAAATCACCACCGGTTGCGGTTCGCCGATCTGCCCGAGCACGGTCAGGGCCACGACCTGGCTGAGCAGGTCGATGCGTTTGTTAAGCACTTTGAGGTAGCTGGCGGTGTTGCGGTCGCGTTCGCTGATTTGCCGGAGTAGGTGTTGCGACTCGAACTCGCTCAGGTGCAGTTCGCTGAGTAGGTTGAACAGGGGTGACGCATCCTGCAACACATCCTGGCCCGCGGCTTCGGGGGCGGACAGGGGCCGAATTTCCAGTGCGATCGTGTCCTCGATACGGTAGTATTCGCGGCGATCTTCTTCATCTAATGTCGACATGGCGAACCCATGGTAGCGGCGGTGGTCTGAGTGTAAAGCTGGTTATCGACCCCCGCCACAAGGACGTTCCTTTTCCCTCCGAACAAGCCCCGACATGTTCAGACCTCTCTTCGTATTTATTGGCACGCGTTATACCCGCGCCAAGCGTCGCAATCATTTTGTATCGTTCATTTCCCTGACTTCGATGATCGGGCTCGCCTTGGGCGTGGTCGTGATGATCGTCGTGCTGTCGGTGATGAACGGTTTCGACCATGAGATGCGCACCCGCGTGCTGGGCATGGTGCCCCACGCCACCATCGAGTCCGGCGAGCCCATCGGCGACTGGCAAAGCGTGGCCGCCAAGGTCAAGCAGAACCCGCAGGTGCTGGCGGTGGCGCCCTTTACACAGATGCAGGGCCTGCTGACCAACAATGGCAAGGTGCAGAAAGTTCTGCTCAATGCCATCGACCCGGCCCAGGAGCGGCAGGTGTCGATCATCGATCAGTTCATGCAGCAGGGCCAGCTCGATGCGCTGGCCCCCGGCAGCTTCGGCATCGTCATCGGCGACAAGGCCGCCGCCAAGCTCGGCGCCGTTATTGGCGACAAGCTGACCTTCGTCGCCCCGGAAGTCACCGTGACGCCGGCGGGCATGTTCCCGCGCATGAAGCGCTTCACCGTGGTCGGCATCTTTCATGTCGGCGCCGGTGAGATCGACGGCTACCTGGGCCTGACCAACCTCACCGACCTGGCGCGTCTGCACCGCTGGCAGCCGGATCAGGTGCAGGGCCTGCGGCTGAAATTCGACGACCTGTTCCAGGCCCCGCGCACGGCGTGGAACATCGCCCAGCAGTTGGGCGAAGACCGCTACTACGCCCGCGACTGGACCCGCTCCCACGGCAACCTCTACCAGGCCATCCGCATGGAAAAAGCCATGATCGGCCTGCTGTTGCTGCTGATTGTCGCGGTGGCGGCGTTCAACATCATTTCCACCCTGGTGATGGTGGTCAACGACAAGAAGGGTGACATCGCGATCCTGCGCACCCTCGGCGCCACGCCGGGGCAGATCATGGCGATCTTCATGGTCCAGGGCACGGTGATCGGTGTCGTTGGCACCTTGATCGGCGCCGTGGTGGGCATGTTCGCGGCGTTGAACGTCAGCGCGGCCATCGCCGGTGTCGAAAGCCTGATGGGGCACAAATTCCTGAACGCCGACGTGTACTTCATCGACTACCTGCCTTCGCAACTGATGGCCCAGGACGTGTTGATGGTCTGTGGCGCGGCGTTGGTTCTGAGTTTTCTCGCCACCCTGTATCCGGCCTGGCGTGCGGCACGCACCCAGCCTGCGGAGGCGCTACGTTATGAGTGAGTCGGGCATGAGTGAAAAAGCAATCCTGAGCTGCCGCAACCTGGGCAAGTCGTATGAAGAAGGGCCGGAATCGGTGGTGGTGCTGTCCGGCCTGCAACTGGAGCTGCACCCCGGTGAGCGGGTGGCGATTGTCGGTACGTCTGGTTCGGGCAAGAGCACCTTGCTCAACCTGCTGGGCGGCCTCGATACGCCCACCGAGGGCAGCGTCTGGCTGGCCGGTGAGGAGTTGTCGGCCCTGGGCGAAAAGGCCCGTGGCCAGTTGCGCAACCGCTCTTTGGGCTTTGTCTATCAGTTCCACCACTTGCTGCCCGAGTTCACGGCGCTGGAAAACGTCTGCATGCCGTTGCTGATCGGCCGCACCGCGATCCCCGAGGCGCGCCAGCGTGCCACGGCGTTGCTTGAGCGCGTCGGCCTCGGCCATCGCCTGGAGCACAAGCCCTCGGAGCTGTCCGGCGGCGAGCGCCAGCGTGTGGCGATTGCCCGGGCGTTGGTGAACAAGCCGGGGCTGGTGATGCTCGACGAGCCTACCGGCAACCTCGACTCGCACACCGCCCAGGGCATCCAGGACCTGATGCTGGAACTCAGCACCTCGATGCGCACCGCGTTTCTGGTGGTGACCCACGACATGAACCTGGCCCGGCAGATGGACCGTGTGTTGCACCTGCAGGAAGGCCGCCTGAGCGCGATCTGATTCAGCACCCGGCGCGTTGCCGGGTCGTTCACTTTTTTACGGTGCCTCGCCCATGTTCAGACCGTTATCGATCTTTATCGGCACGCGCTACACCCGCGCCAAGCGGCGCAACCGGTTTGTCTCGTTCATCTCGATGACCTCCATGATCGGCCTCGCCCTGGGCGTACTGGCGATGATCGTGGTGCTGTCGGTGATGAACGGTTTCCAGCGGGAAATGAGCTCGCGCATCCTCGGTATGGTGCCCCATGCCACCATCGTCGGCGTCAACCCGATCGACGACTGGCAACCGGTGGCCGCTGCCGCCCTGAAAAACCCCGAAGTCACCGCTGCGGTGCCGTTCACCGAGATGGAAGGCATGCTCTCCTACAAGGGCGCCATGCAGCCGATCCAGATCAGCGGCGTTGACCCGGCGCTTGAAGGCCAGGTGTCCATTGTGGCCAAGCACATCGTCCAGGGGCGCCTGGATGCGCTGCAACCGGGTGAGTTCGGCGTGGTGGTAGGGGAAATCACCGCGCGGCGTTTTCGCCTCAATGTCGGCGACAAATTGACCCTGATCGTGCCCGAAGTCAGCAGCGCACCGGGCGGCATTACACCGCGCATGCAGCGCTTGAATGTGGTCGGGGTGTTCAAGGTCGGCGCCGAGCTGGACGGTTCCATGGCGTTGATCCACGTGGCCGACGCCGCGCAGATGCAACATTGGCAGCCCAACCAGGTGCAAAGCGTGCGCCTGGCGGTGAAGGACCTGTACGCCGCGCCCAAGGTATCGAGTGACGTGGCCGCGAGCCTCGGCGCCGCCTACCGGGCCGATGACTGGACCCACACCCAGGGCAGCCTGTTCAGCGCGATGAAAATGGAAAAGACCATGATCGGCCTGCTGTTGCTGATGATCGTTGCCGTCGCCGCGTTCAACATCATTGCCACGCTGATTATGGTGGTGAACGACAAGGGCGCCGACATCGCCATCCTGCGCACCATCGGCGCAACACCGCGGCAGATCATGGCGATCTTCATGGTCCAGGGCACGGTGATCGGGGTCGTCGGCACCTTGATCGGCGGCATCCTCGGGGTGATCGCGGCGCTCAACGTAAGTGAGTTGGTGGGTTGGCTGGAGCGGGTTTCTGGGCAGCACATCTTCAGTTCCGACGTGTACTTCGTCAGCAACCTGCCCTCGGAACTGCAAGGCGCGGACGTGGCGCTGATCTGCGGCGCGGGTTTCGTCCTGAGCTTTCTGGCGACGGTGTACCCGGCCTGGCGCGCGGCGAAAATCGAGCCGGCCCATGCGTTGCGTTATTCCTAAGCCCTGACGCGCTGGAGGAGCCTGTGCTATCGCAAGCAGGTTCTCCAGCGCAACATCGCCTCCCACCGTCAGGCATCCGTTCTAACTTACACCTGCTTAGGCAACTCAATCACAAAGCGCGTCCAGCCCTGCTGCGACTCGCAACGAATCTGCCCGCCATGGGCGCGGATGATCGATTGGGTAATCGCCAGCCCCAGCCCCGCATGTTCACTGCTGCCTTCGCGGCGGGCAGGGTCGGCGCGATAGAAGCGGTCGAACAGGCGCGGCAGCAGCTCGGGCGGGATGCCGGTGCCGCTGTTTTCTACGCTCAGGCACAGCTCTTTGCCCGTATCCGCGATCAGCACCCGCACCTCGCCGCCGGCGGGGGTGAAGCGTAGGGCGTTGTCCAGCAAGTTGGAAAAGGCCCGGCGCAGCATGTTGCGATCCCCGGCGAACGGTGCGCTGCCTTCGCGGCTCAGGGCGACCTGGGCGTCTTCGGCCAGGGGCGCGAAAAACTCCAGCAGTGCATCGATTTCCGCACCCAGGTCCAGGGCCTGATGCTTGGGGGTGAGCAAGCCGTGGTCGGCTTTGGCCAGGTACAGCATGTCGTTCACCAGTTGCGCCATCCACTGCAACTCTTCGAGGTTGCTGTGCAGCGCCTCGCGATAATCCTCCAGGCTGCGCGGCCGGGTCAGGGTGACCTGCGTGTGGGTCAGCAGGTTGGACAGCGGCGTGCGCAGTTCGTGGGCGATGTCGGCGGAGAACGCGGACAGGCGTTGGAAGGCGTCGTCGAGGCGCCCGAGCATGGCATTGAAGCTGTGGGCCAGGTCCGCGAGCTCCGCCGGCATTTGCGCGTCTGGCAGGCGTTGGGCCAGTGAGTTGGCAGAGACGCTGGTCGCCACCTCGCTCATGCGCCGCAGCGGGCGCAAACCGCTGCGGGCGGCCCAGGCCCCGAGCAGCGCCGTGGCCAGCGCCGACAGGCCGACCGTCAGCCAGATCAGGTGCTGCATGCGTTGCAGGAAGTGCTGGTGGTGGGTGATATCCAGCACCAGGCTCAGGCGCGGCGAATTTGCCTGGTGGGTTTGCAGCGCCGTGTTGTAGACCCGGTACGCGGTGCCAGCGCTGTCTAGGCTGTGCAGCCCGGGCGCGGTCGGCAGGTCTGGGGGCAGGGCGGCGCTGTCGAACCACCGCTCGCCTTGGGCGCTGCGGATGTGCAGCGCCAAGTCCGGTTGATGATTGAGTTCATCTCGCAGCCGGCCGAGGCGTTCGTTCAACTGAGCGGGGCTTTCGGCGCCCTCGAGGATGCTGCGCAGCGCCACCAACTTGCTGTCCAGCAGTTGCTGGTCGAGTTCGATGAAATGGCCCTCGCTGGCGCGGCTGAACAACACCCCGGCCAACAGCGATACCACCGCAGTGCACGCGGCGAACAGCAAGGCCAAACGGCCGCTCAGGGATAAGCGACCCATCACGGTGCGCGCTCTTCGAGGACGTAGCCCATGCCGCGCACGGTGTGGATCAGCTTGTTCGGGAACTCATCGTCGATCTTCAGCCGCAAGCGGCGGATGGCGACTTCGATCACATTGGTGTCGCTGTCAAAATTCATGTCCCAGACCTGGGAGGCGATCAGGGATTTGGGCAGCACCTCGCCCTGGCGGCGCAGGAACAATTCCAGCAGGGCGAACTCCTTGGCGGTCAGGTCGATGCGCTGGCCGTTACGCTCCACGCGGCGGCGGATCAGGTCCAGGCGCAGGTCGGCCAGTTGCAGGCAGGTGTCCTGCGGCGCGGCGCTGCCACGGCGCAACAGGCTACGCACCCGGGCCAGCAGTTCGGAGAAGGCGAAGGGCTTGACCAGGTAGTCGTCGGCGCCCAGTTCCAGGCCATGCACGCGGTCTTGCACCGCGTCCCGGGCGGTGAGGAACAGCACCGGGGTATCGAGCCCGGCGCTACGCACAGCCTGGAGAATTTCCCAGCCGTCGCGCCCGGGCAACATCACATCGAGAATCAGCAGGGCGTAGTCGCCGGTCAGGGCCAGGTGCTGGCCGGTGGTGCCGTCGGCCACCAGTTCGGCGTTGAAACCGGCCTCGCTCAGGCCTTGGCGCAGGTAGTGCCCGGTTTTTGGTTGGTCTTCGACAATCAGCAGTTTCATGGGCAACCCGTGGTCAGTGGCGTCAAGCGTTATACCGCGTCTGGCGGCGCGGGCAGGCAAGCTGACAAAGTTGTCATCTGAGCGTCAGTTTGCTGGCAGCGGCGCGGCGCTAGAGTTTCCCACAAGCTGAACCTCATCTTGTTGGAGTGTGACCATGTTTTTGCGAAATCCCCTGTGGCTGGCCGGTTGTCTGTTGCTCGTGAGCTTTCCAGTCTGGGCCTCGCCCGCCCATACCTACGACTTCGGCCAGCCCGCGCCGGCGGCCAGCGCCACGCGCAGTATCGAGGTGGTGATGGGCGACATGACGTTCAACCCAGCCTCCCTGAGCATCAAGGCCGGTGAAACCGTGCGCTTCGTGCTGGTCAACAATGGCCGCTTGCTCCATGAGTTCAACCTCGGCGATGGCGCCATGCACGCCCGCCACCAGCAGGAAATGCTGCAAATGCAACAAAGTGGCCAATTGACCCCCACCGCCATGAAGGCCATGGACCACGCCAGCATGGGCCACGGCCAAATGAAGCACGACGACCCCAATAGCGTGCTGGTGGAGCCGGGCAAGACCGGCGAACTGACCTGGACCTTCAACAAGGCCACGGACCTTGAATTCGCCTGCAATATCCCAGGGCATTACCAGGCCGGGATGGTGGGCAAGCTCAAAGTCGGCCAGTAAGCACGGCGTGGATAAACCCGATAGAATCGTCGGGTTTTTTCAGTCAGGTTTCCGCCATGCATCCCGCAGCCGAACATTCGCCGCTGGGCAAGTCCAGTGAATACATCAGCACCTACACACCTTCCTTGCTGTTCCCGATCCCTCGTGCGGCGAAATGGGCCGAGCTGGGCCTGAGCGCCGAGACCCTGCCGTATCAAGGTGTGGATTTCTGGAATTGCTTCGAGTTGTCCTGGCTGCTGCCGTCGGGCAAGCCGGTGGTGGCCATTGGCGAGTTCAGCGTCCCCGCCGATTCGCCGAACATCATCGAATCCAAGTCGTTCAAGCTGTACCTCAACTCCTTGAACCAAACGCCGTTTGTCGATCAGCAGGTGTTGCAAACGACCTTGCAGGCTGACCTCTCGGCCGCCGCCGGCAAACCGGTGGGCGTACGTATCCGCAGCCTGGCCGAGGTCGAGGCCGAAGGCGTCGTCGCCTTGCCCGGCGTGTGCATCGACGATCTGGATATCAGCGTCAGTAACTACGAGCAACCGCGCCCGGAGCTGCTGCGCTGCGACGCTGCGCGGGTGATCGAGGAAAGCGTGCACAGCCATCTGCTCAAATCCAACTGCCCGGTCACCCGCCAGCCGGATTGGGGTAGCGTCGCGGTCGAGTACCGCGGTGCGGCCCTGGACCACGCCAGCCTGTTGGCGTACCTGGTGAGTTTTCGCCAGCACTCCGACTTCCACGAGCAGTGCGTGGAGCGGATCTTCCTCGACCTGCAACGCCTGCTCAAACCGGAAAAACTCACGGTGTACGCCCGCTACGTGCGCCGCGGTGGCCTGGACATCAATCCCTACCGCAGTACCGAGGCGGTAACGCTGCCCAACGCGCGCCTGGTGCGCCAGTAAACAAAAGCCCCGCACAGAGCGGGGCTTTTTTGTGGCCAGTGTCAATCAGAGCTTGGCGGTGAGCAGGGCTTCGAGCTTTTCCTGGTCGCGGGCGAACTGGCGGATGCCCTCGGCGAGTTTCTCGGTGGCCATCGCGTCCTCATTGGAGGCCCAGCGGAACTGGCTTTCGCTCAGGCTCTGGCGGGCTTCGCCGGTATTGCCGGGGGCCAGTTTGCGTTCCAGTTTGCCGGTGTCGGCGACGAGTTTTTCCAGCAGGTCGGGGCTGATGGTTAGGCGATCGCACCCGGCCAGTTGCTCGATCTGATTGAGGTTGCGAAAGCTCGCACCCATGACCACGGTCTGGTAGCCATTGGCCTTGTAATAGTTGTAGATGCGCGTCACCGACTGTACGCCCGGGTCATCGGCGCCGGTGTAGTCACTGCCGTTGGCTTTTTTGTACCAGTCGTAGATCCGGCCCACGAACGGCGAAATCAGGAATACCCCAGCGTCGGCGCAGGCCACGGCTTGGGCAAAGGAAAACAGCAGGGTGAGGTTGGTCTGGATGCCTTCGCGCTCCAGTTGTTCGGCAGCGCGGATACCTTCCCAGGTAGAAGCGATCTTGATGAGCACACGATCGCGGCCAATGCCGGCTTTTTCATAGAGTTCGATCAAACGATGGGCACGCTTGAGCATGGCGTCCGTGTCGAAGGACAGGCGCGCATCCACCTCGGTAGAAATACGCCCCGGGATCACCTTGAGGATTTCCTGCCCCACGGCCACCGCAAAACGGTCGCTGGCCAGGCCGACGTCACCTTTGCAGTCGCTGACGCAGGCATCGAGCAATGGGGCATAACCGGCAATCGCCGCCGCTTTGAGCAGCAACGAAGGGTTGGTGGTGGCGTCTACCGGTTTGACGCGCGCGATAGCCTCGAAATCGCCCGTGTCGGCGACAACGGTGGTGAACTGCTTGAGTTGATCCAGCTTGGAAGTCATGTGCGTGCTCTATCCGGTGGGTTCGACGACATTACCCGAGGGCCGGCAGCCACTCAAGGGTACTGATTCATAACGCCATCACGGTCGCCAGGGCCGTGGCGCCATGAAGCCATCCTGACGGATTCGATGCTCAATCGCGCCGCAGGTTCAATACCGGTGCAGCCTAGCGGCCTTCGAGCAACTGCGCCGCCTGGTCCAGCAAAACCAGAGGCTCCTTCGCCTTATGGATGTCCACCGACAGCAACTGGCGGAACCGCCGCGCCCCGGGGAACCCAGTGCCCAGGCCCAGCACGTGGCGAGTGATATGGTGCATGGCCCCGCCAGCCTCCAGATGCGCCGCTATATAAGGACGCAACTGCGCCAACGCCTGTGCCCGGGAAACCACCGGTGCCGTGCTGCCGAACAATTGCTGGTCCACCTCGGCCAGCAAATAGGGGTTGTGATACGCCTCGCGGCCGAGCATCACACCGTCGAAGCGCTGCAGGTGCTCATGGCAGGCCTCCAGCGTCTTGATCCCGCCATTGAGAATGATCTCCAGCTCAGGGAAATCAGCCTTCAACTGCGCCGCCACCTCATAACGCAGGGGCGGGATATCACGGTTTTCCTTGGGCGACAGCCCTTCCAGAATCGCAATCCGCGCATGCACGGTAAAACTGGTACAGCCGGCATCCCGCACCTGGCCGACGAAATCACGCAACTGTTCATAGCTGTCGCGGCCATTGATACCAATGCGATGCTTGACCGTCACCGGAATCGACACCGCGTCGCGCATTGCCTTCACACAATCAGCCACCAACGCCGGGTGCGCCATCAGGCACGCGCCGATCATATTGTTCTGCACCCGATCACTGGGGCAGCCCACATTCAAGTTCACCTCGTCATAACCCGCCGCCTGCGCCATCCGCGCACACGCCGCCAAATCCCCCGGCACACTGCCGCCTAACTGCAGGGCTAACGGATGCTCAGCCTCGTCATGGCGCAAAAACCGCTCATGATCGCCATTAAGCAACGCGCCCGTGGTGACCATTTCGGTGTAGAGCAGGGCGTTTTTGGATAAAAGGCGCAGGAAAAATCTGCAATGACGATCGGTCCAATCCATCATCGGGGCAACGCTAAAGCGTCTGGACAGCTCGGGCCTTGTGTTTGCTGCTCTGGAACGGGGTTCTTGTGCCATTTTGCTCTACGTCTTTACAGCATGTTTTGGGGCGTTTTCAGGCGGTGTCAGCCATATCGCCCGGGTTCGGACTAAACGCGACGGGTTGCAAGTCTACCAAGAGAGCTAGGGCTTCGCCCGCGCAAGACCGAAGTCAGTGGTGAGTTGGTGATAATGAACAGGGAGCCAGCGGCGTTGGGAGGGTTGTTCTGATGATCCTGGGTACGGGTCTGATCTGCTTGCTATGTGATTTTGGTAGAGCGTTACTGTGGTCACGCAAACGAAGGACAAAACCGATGGAAACGGCTGACCAATACATGAGTGTTTTCCCCTCTGAAGTACTTGCCGCAGTGGCTCGCGGGGAAGTGGATCTGAACGAATTGGCCAGGGTTGTATTGGCTGGCCGGGGCCTGGATCAGCAGGCGAGGTGGGTGGGTTTTAAAGAGGCTGCTCGGCTTCAGGAACACGGATACTAACCTGAAGATTGTAATGGTATGTGCAAGAGCAGTGGATCTGCTCTTGGCAGTGATGTTAAGGGGGAGGGAATTTCTGGGAGGGCGTTAAAACCAGTCACTGTAGATGACTGGTTTGTACTCTTCAATTTGTCCAGTTCATATATTGTCCTATGCCCCAAGTCACAAACATAAAAGCCACGCTGAACGCCAAAAAACCGTACTGACGGGTGATTGTTTTCTTTAGTTCTTTGGGGAAGTTTTCAATGTCGCTGAGATCGGCTCCGCCATCTCTCAAGTAGAGTTTTGGAGCCGTCAAAATGCCAGAGACAGCTCCCATCATAAACAGTCGTCCGAATGGATCATTTCCCATTAGTGGTCTTCTGATTTGAATGGCGCGGCAGTTTGAAAGGTGTTTTAGGATTTCATCCATCTTTGTGTAGCTGGTGTGCAGCCATAAACCCAAAGATAAAAATACGGATATGAACATAAGTGTCAGGCTATAGAAGTATAAGTTAGGCAAGGTCACTGGCTCATTAAGTAAAGTTGTTCGCCATAAGTTTCGCCGACAGCTTCTCCAATCTTTCCCCCTGCTAGCGAAGCGCCGCCTACGACGACAAGCCCACAAATAATACCGCCGACAACAAATGTTCCTGCGCCAATTGCTGCACATAGGGTGGTAGATGCTGCACCGGAAACCAATGCACCGGCTATTGCTCCGCCTGCCAATCCTCCTGTGAATTTTCCGCTTTCTGTGAATTTCACCTTTTGACAGTCCTTCTTCCGACCCACCTCACAAGCCTCCCGAACTTTCAGCACCGACGCGGATGCCCCCAGCCCAATGCCAATCCAGCCGCCTGCATTTATGTACTTACTGGCCTTGGCGACGCCATCAATGTGGGTGGAATACCCCGGAATACTTCCCGGTGCCCCTGCCTTGCTCCAGTGGTGCACCAGGCTACGGCTAGAGATGCCCAAGGCGTTTTTCAGCTTGGGGTGATCGGGTATCCCCACACCCTTGCGCACAAGCGGGCCAAGGCTATTGTCCAGTTGAGACATTAAAAGTTTTCGGTGCGTAAAGAACTCGGAGGTTTGCAATTTTCCATGTTGTTGGAATGTTCGCTGATGCAGTGCCTCTAGTTCCGTCAAGGTCAATTTCAAGTTGTCCAAGTGCTTTGAAAACATGACCTCTCCAATACCGATGGCCGTCGCTCCCTCGGATAGAAAGTGTTCAATCTCGTCGTGATGGCGCGCCATAAAAGTCGACTCATCATCACTTAGCGGCTCTAGGGCATTGGTAACCCTCTGCGCAGCCTCCATCAGTAGCGATTCTTCTCGGGTGCACTGGAAGTTCTGTGGGTCACTCAATACAACCATTTGGCCGGGCTTGGCGAAGTTCGACAGATGGGGGTTCAGCGTGCGGAACTTAGCCAATACTGCGGCATTGGGGTGTGGGAACAGAAGCGCCTCTAACTCTGCTCGAGGCATTGGGTTTTGCACGATGTGGAAGCCTGGTTCCGCAGCTTCAGTCGGTGTTGCAGCGGGTGTTTTGGACGCTGATGTAGCGCCCGTAAACCTTTGGGTCGGCAGCTCTCGAATCAAGTCGCCCTGGTAATCGCCGGCGTTCATGGCCTGTGTCCAACTGCGCGACGCCTCCTGGGCCTGGGCGGCATGTTGCGGGGCGATAGCCGTGAGGCTTTCCTCCACGCTCATCCTGCTTTGCGTCGCCAGCAGTCGGTTGCTACCCAGAGGGCAGCCGCATTGCACGACATGCCCTTCGCTCGCCACCGCCAGCCCCCCAACCGTAAAGGAGTCATGCCCCTCAGCGATGTAACCCACGGTCTTGCATCGTGGGCACGTCACCAGATCGCCAACCCTGGCGACCGGGGGACCGTACAGGGTTGTGGATGCCGCTGAAAAAACCACTTTCCCGCCAGTGGTGGTCGGGTCTCCCTCTCTGACAACGTAGTACTCCATGGCAAATCCTTGTTATTGGAATGAGCCAAAAAGGCTAACAAACAGGGTGCTTTCAGTAATGTCGGACGCTTCCCGATTGCGCTGCTTAAAAGGCCTACAGTTTTTGGAGGTGAGCGCAGATGTTCTCCTACGCGGCTGAGAACTTAAGGGCACAGCCAGTCGGCGCAGCGATAAGGTGCGGTGGTAGGAATACGTTGGTGGTGCGGGGGCTTGCTTGAAGCCATGCCACATGGATGATCGCCTGCTGACGATGGCGGCAGTGGGTGCGCTTGATCGCATCTTTTAGGCCAGGCTTCAACTACAGCAAGGCGGAGGTGATGCTCATGGATCTCCGGCAGCCAGGTGAGTACACCGACGATCTGTTTGCGAGATCGCAGCCGGCAGAGTCGACGCGGATCATGGCTGTGCTGGATCAGATCAATGAACGTTGGGGCACGGGAACGCTTCGATCCGCGAGTGTGCCAGGCAACCCTGAGGGGGTATGCAGCGGGAGATGATGAGTCAGAGTTACGCCACGAAGCTTGACCCGCTTTGGGCTGTGAGCTGTAAGTAACTCCTGTCAGCTGTTGCGAGTAGCTGTTTTCGGCCGATTGTGTTGAAAAAGTCGGTTTTCTCAAACTGCCAAAAGACTGATCGGTGAAAGCGCCTCTTTTACGCACTGCTACGTGAAATCTGAGTCTGAATGCCTTTACGGCGATTCAAGATTTCAATCTCATGCGCGTACTTTTCTGCCGTGAAAACCACATCCGACTTTTTCAACAGAATCGGCCAATAGCAGCCATTCATGGACGACTTTTATCGACCGAGGCTGTGTAAAAACACTTTCGTGCAGATACAGCAATCAAAATCCGCGCGAAAACCACGTTCCTACGCAAAATCCAGGTCTGCTGACCAACCGAACGTCTGCAGATTTAACCTAGAAGCGAGGCCTTCAAAACGGCGCCTGCGTTTTTACACAGCCTCGACCTTTAGCTGCCGGTCAGCACAGGCATAGTCCGGCAGTAGCGTCGTTAAGGAAAGTTCGTTTCTGAGGATAGGCAGGTGTTGCAATCGTCTCAGGTTGGCGGCGTTTTGCTGCCAAAGTTAAATGGCGTTAAAGCGCTTTCTGCCGACAGTGCAGCAGGGCCTCGCTTATCATGGCATGGACCAATGAGGGAGAAACGCCGAGGATCTTTGCGATTTCATTCTGTTTCATGCCGTGGATGCGGCACATTTCGAACGCATACCGGGTGCGTTCCGGCAAATCGGACAATGCGTCGGAAACCCTTTCCAGTACTTGTTGATCCGACACCAATGCTTCCGGTGTATCCGCCTGGGGGCAGGACATTTCGCTGCTGTCATCTTCGTGGACGATCCAGCGCTCCTCGAACTGACGGCGACGGTAATGGTCGATGGACAGGTTGCGCACGATGCGCGTGAGGTATGAGGCTTGCGACTTGATCAGCCCACTGGTGTCAGCCCCACCCATTTTCAGAAACGCTTCATGGACAATGTCTTCGGCCTGGCTGCGACATCCGGTAATTCGTGCCGCGAGTCCAATCAAGCGCTGACGTCGCTCAAAGAACACCTCAAGCAATTGGGTATCGCTCCCCGCCGTATTAGGCTTTTGCATGATGCACCTGAATTGTTTTAGGAATCTGCCAGCGAGGGTCGTGAATTTATTCTTATTAAGAATTATTTGCAATCACTGCCCAAAGTCGTTCAGCCTGAGTGCCATCAATTAACGCCGAGGTTAATTTCAACGGCGTGCTGGAACTGAGCCAAAACCGCAGGACATGGAGTAAGCTTGCCGAAATTTTCCTTCTGCCAGCCAAGATGACCAATTTTCCCTGCCCGCAGAAAACCACTAGCGAAATAGCTGCCGACTGGTGTGTGCGACTGCATTTCAGTGAGTGCACGGACGCTGATCGTGCCGAGTTCCGGTGCTGGTATGATGCGGACCCTGCCCATGCGCTCGAGTACACGAAAATGTGCCGAGTATGGGAGGTGAGCGAACAATTGCCGACCAGCCTCGATGTCGACAGATCGGGGCGCTCGCGTTGGAGCCAGCCATTATTCTGGATGGCGCGTGCGGCGGTGGTGTTGGCGGCGGTGGGGGGCGTCTGGGGTACAGGCTGGTCAGCGGGTCTGCTGCCTGGCAGTGTTCGCTATTTCACCGCGCAGGAAGTCCGTCGACAAGTTGAGTTGCCTGATCACAGTCAAGTGCAACTCAATCAGCGTACTGGGCTTGTCTACCTCGGTTTTCGCGATCAACGCCAGGTACTGCTACGTGATGGCGAGGCTTTTTTTGATGTGGAGCACGATCTTGAAAAGCCGTTCGTGATTCGTGCTGAAAACGCCACTATCAGAGTCACCGGTACTCATTTCAATGTCTGGACCGGACAAGAGCTGACCACGGTTACCGTCACCCAGGGCTCGGTGCTGGCTTCGAGCGACAAAGGCAGCCCTGATAACAATCAGGGCACGGTGCTCACCGCCGGCATGCAGGCAACATTCAGCCCTGGTCATCTGGCGCAATTGGCTCGCATCGATCCCGCCAGGGCCGCTGCCTGGCGCGATGGCAAGCTGATGCTCGATGGGGTCAGCCTGCGCGAAGCGCTGCCCCAGATCAACCGCTACCTTGACGTACCGTTGAAGCTGGCGAGCAGCGAGGTCGGTGACCTGCGCATCGGCGGCACCTACAACATCAGCGAGCTTGACCAACTGGTCGTCGGGCTGCCGAAGATACTCCCGGTAAAGTTGCGCCACAGCGATGAGGCGACCCTGTTGTTCAGTCGCTGAAACCTGCCCACTGGATTTCTTTTTCGTGATTTCCTGAACAAATCACACGCTCATTCGTCGATCCGGCATGCCCTTAACATCAAGCTACCGGAACCATTATGAGCGCCTATCCACTGAATCGACCCGCCCTGCAACTGCGCTGCTGCATTGCCGCCGCCATTCTGGGCCTCACATTGGTGACAGCGGTACCGGCAATGGCCGAGCCGGCCCGAGTCAACATCCCTTCGCAGGCGCTGTCGTCGGCGCTTTCCGATCTGGCCAGGCAGACCAACCTGCAGATCATCTACAGTGAGGACACGGTGTCCGGGATTCGAAGTCGTGACGTCGCCGGAGAGATGGAGCCGGAGGCTGCACTTCGCCAGTTGCTGGGCGGGTCAACAATTGTCTACCAGATCGAAGGTAATCATGTGACCTTGCAGGGTCGCAGTGACGACTCGACGATGGCATTACCTGTCACCAGCATCGTCGGTCAGGCCTACAGTTCTGTAAGTCCTGACGACGGCTATATCGCCAAGCGCGCCTCTGCTGGCACCAAGACCGACACGCCTCTGGTTGAAACGCCATACTCGGTTTCTGTGGTTACCCGTGAGCAAATTAAAGCCCAGCAGCCCAAGACCATCGCCCAAGCCCTGCGTTATACGCCGGGCGTCAATGCCGAAATCTCCGGTCCTCAGTTCGTTACCGACCAGTTGACCATTCGCGGTTTTCAGCAGGGCACCGGACGCATGTTGCGTGATGGAACGCGCACCTTCTTGCCCGAGTTTCTCGGCTGGGACGCCCCCGAACCTTATGGCCTGGAACGAATTGAAGTGCTGCGCGGTGCCAGTTCGGTACTTTACGGAGCTTCCGATCCAGGTGGACAGATCAATCTGGTGACAAAGCGCCCGACGATCGAGCCACTGCATGAAGTGCAGTTGCAAATGGGCAACCACAACTATCAGCAGGGCGCCTTTGATCTGGGGGATGCACTGGACGAGGAGGGCATCTGGAGTTACAGGCTGACTGGCCTGTTCCGGGAAGCCGATGCCCAGACCGACCACATTACTAACCGTCGTCAGTACATCGCCCCAGCCATCAGCTACCGTCCCAGCGACAACACCGAGCTGACGTTCCTGGGCGAGTACCAGAAGCAGACCGGCAACTTCGCCAACCTGCTGCCGGCCGATGGCACTGTGTTTCGCGACCCTCGTGGACGCCTGGACCGCGACACCTACGTGGGCGACACCGCGTCTGACTTCATGACCAACGAAAAGACTTCTCTGGGCTACGTGTTCGAACATCAATTCAACGAAGTCTGGACGGCGCGACAGAACGTGCGTTACAGCGACTATCGCCAAGCCAGTTCCGAGATCGCCATTTTCGGGCCAGCGGGCGACCAGTACTCGCGCTACAACGATCAGCGCAAGGGCGACGGTCATCTGTTCACTATGGACAACCAGATACAGGCCAACTTCGCCACGGGCCCGCTCGAACACACGCTGTTGACCGGCGTCGACTACAACAACGGCAAGTTTGATCAGGAGCAATCGCTGAACTTCATCTTGGAAAGCTTCGACGTGTTCAATCCGGTCAACGGGCAGCCATTGACCTTCGTTCCGTTCAGCGCCGCCAGCTACGAACAGAAAATGTCGCAAACCGGTGTCTACCTGCAGGATCAGTTTAAAGTTGACAAGTGGGTGTTCCTCCTGGGCGGTCGCTACGATTGGGCCAGCAACCAGAAGGACGACCGCGCTCCGCAAACCCAGAAGGATGAGAAGTTCAGCGGTCGCGCCGGTATTGTCTACCTCTTCGACAATGGCCTGGCTCCCTATGCCAGCTACAGCGAATCGTTCCTGCCGGTCATGGGCTTTACCGCTAACAATTCGCAACTTAATCCGGAAATCGGCAAACAATACGAAGTGGGCCTCAAGTACGAACCGCCAGGGACCAACAGCCTCTACACCATTGCCTGGTTCGACCTCACCAAACAGAACGCCACCGAGAACGTTGGCGGCTTCTCCCGCCAGGAAGGTGAGGTTCGTTCCAAAGGTGTGGAGTTCGAGGCCAAGACCGAAATCACCCAGGGTTTCAATCTGATCGGCAGTTACACCTGGAATGATGTTGAAGTCACTCAATCGGAAACCGGCAACAAGGGTAATACGCCGTTTCGGGTGCCAGAGCACATGGCGTCGCTGTGGGGTGATTACATCGTCCAAAGTGGCTCGCTGGCTGGCTTGCGTCTGGGTGCTGGCGCCCGTTACGTGGGCAGCACATTCGGCGATTCGGCCAACAGTTTCAAAGTGGACAGCTATTCCGTGGTCGACGCACTGGTCAGCTATCAACTCGGCAAGGTCGATGCTTCGCTGGAGGGCGTAGAAGTGTCGTTGAACGCCACGAACCTGTTCGACGAAGAGTACGTGGCCGGTTGCTTCAGCACCGTGGGCTGCCAGTACGGACAGCAACGTACTGTCTACGGCACGGTGAGTTACAACTGGTAAGTCCGGGCTGGCCAGATACAGTTTTTTGTACCTGGTCGCCGGCCGTGTCCGGCAACTCTCGGCAAGCGTGGATCTACAGGAAAAGTACCGAACATGACCGCCCGATTCTTGCGCAACTGGTATCTGGTGCATAAATGGACCAGTCTGATCGCCACCCTCTTTTTGTTGTTGCTGTGCCTGACGGGGTTGCCGCTGATCTTTCATGAAGAGATCGAGCACTACTTCGAACCGCACCCGGAACTGCGCCCGCTGACTGCCGAAGCGCCACGAATCGACTACGACAAGGTGACTGCCAGTGCCTTGGCAGCACGGCCAGGCGAAGTCGTGCGCTTCGTCGGTTTCGACCCGCAAGATCCGCTAGGCATGGTGATCACTGCAACAAGCCTGGTGCCTCCTCCGCTTGACGGTCACTCTCAGCCGTTCGATACGCGCACCGGCGAGCTGTTCCCGCCGGAGCCGCCGGATAATGGTTTCATGAACCTGATGCTGCGCCTGCATACCGATTTGTTCGTCGGTCTGCCCGGTTATCTGTTCCTCGGATTCATGGGGCTACTGCTTGTAGCGTCGCTGGTTTCCGGTGTGGTGGTGTACACGCCGTTCATGCGCAAGCTGGACTTCGCCACCGTGCGCAGCGGGCGTAGTGAACGACTGAAATGGCTGGACCTGCATAATGTGCTCGGTATCGTCACGCTGGCTTGGGTGGTGGTGGTTGGCATTACCGGCGTGATCAATACCCTGGCGCTGCCCATACAAGGCATGTGGCAGACGGGCCAGCTGGCGGATATGACTGCGCCCTATAAAGACGCACCACCACTGGAAAGCCTCGGTTCCTTGCACAAGGCGCTGGAATCCGCTCGAAACGCGGCGCCTGACATGGAACCGAGTTTCGTGGCGTTTCCGGGTACTCAATTCAGCAGCAAGCATCATTACGCGGTGTTCATGCGCGGTACCACGCCACTCACCGCGCGCCTGCTCAAGCCGGCCCTGGTGGACGCGCGAACGAGCGAGCTGACTGACATGCGCGAGATGCCCTTGTATGTGAAAACCTTGCTGGTCTCGCAACCCTTGCACTTTGGCGATTATGGCGGCTTGCCACTGAAGATCATCTGGGCACTGCTCGACGTGATTACCATCGTCGTCCTGGGCAGCGGTCTGTACCTCTGGTTGGGCCGACGCAAAGTAACATTGGAAAAGCGCCTTGCTGACCTGAATGCCAATGGCGTGGGAATGGAGGGCAGGGCATGAGGCGCGGCCTATGGATGATATTTCGTTGGCCGCTGTTGCTGGCTCTGCTGAGCTTTCTCGGGCTGTTTTCGGCACTCATCGGCGATGAGTTCTACGATCTGCTGTCGTGGCTCAGCCTCGGCGTGCCATTGCTGCTGGTCGGGGTGGTGTGGATACGCATGCGTCATGTAAATCGGCCACGTTCGTGATCGTACTCGGCGCTCTGCTGGGAGAGCGGGGGCGGAACAGCCATTACTTTTTTGTCTTCCCACTGAGACCGGTGCGCCTCTGTTCAGGGGCCGATGGATTCAGGCTTGGCCTGACTGTCGGGTTCTGGCCGGTTAGCGACGGTCTGACTTCGACCGTCGCTATACATGGTCAAACCTCAGTCTGTTCCGCCATTTCCAGGGCGTCATCGACCTCAATTCCCAGGTATCGCACAGTGCTCTCCAGCTTCGTATGGCCGAGCAGCAACTGAACCGCAGGCAGGTTCTTCGTCCTGCGATAGATCAGTGATGCTTTCGTACGTCTCATTGTGTGTGTGCCATACATCGCTGGATCAAGGCCTACGGCTTTCACCCAGCCTTTGACGATACGAGCGTATTGACGAGTAGATAGATGGTCTGAAGTATGCAGCCGGCTAGGAAAAAGGCAGTCCTCGCTGTGTAGCTGGGCCCGCTGTATCCAGGCCGCGAGGGCAGACCGTGTTTGCTCAGTGATCTCAAACTGCACAGGCCGCTGCGTTTTCTGCTGCATCACCATGGCTCGTGATGATACGTGCTCGCCATGAGCGACATCGCGCACGCGGAGTTTGGTTAAGTCGCAGGCTCGAAGCTTGCTGTCGATGGCCAGATCGAAGAGAGCCAGATCTCGGGTTCTTTCCGCCATTTGAAGCCTTACTCGGATGGCCCAGATATCGCTCAGTCGGAGTGGGGGTTTCTGCCCGACCAATTTTCCTTTGTTCCAGTGCTGACGGCTGCAGGTAGCGATGATGTTCACGACAAGTCCTCCACGTGGTGAAGGACAAGGATGACTAATCAGAGCAACGGTCGCTAACCGGCCAATTGCGGACATCAGCGGTTAGCCTCACAGAGCTATATTCAACAGCCCGCCCAGGACGCCGCTGCCGAGTACAACCAGCCACGGCGGCAACTTCCAGAACATCAACGCAACTAGTGCCACGAGGGCCAGACCAAAGTCCTGTGGGGCGTGAATCGCACTCGTCCATACCGGCTGATACAGAGCGGCAAGCAACAGACCCACCACAGCCGCATTGATGCCCAGCAGTGCCGCTTGGGTGCCGCTGTTCCGGCGCAGACGCTCCCAGAACGGCAAGGCGCCCACCACTAGCAGGAAAGCAGGCGCGAAAATCGCCAGCAGGCAGATCAGGCCTCCAAGCCAACCGCTGGGCTCCTGGTTCATCGAGGCGCCGAGAAATGCTGCGAAGGTGAATAGCGGCCCCGGGACGGCCTGAGCTGCGCCATAGCCTGCCAAGAATGCATCGTTGTCGACCCATCCAGAAGGCACGACTTCAGCCTGCAATAGCGGCAGCACCACATGTCCGCCACCGAAGACCAGCGAGCCGGTACGGTAGAAAGCGTCCACCATCGACAGCACCTGACTTGGGAGCAACTTTGCCAGGAGCGGCAGCCCGAGCAGAAAGGCAAAGAACAGGGCCAGCCAGAATAGGCCAGCGCGACGCCGGATGCTAATGGGCAGTGGATCATGGGATTCGTCCGGCTGGGGCTTGAACAGCAACAGGCCAATGATCGCGGCAATAAAAATGACTCCCACTTGCCCTAAGGCGGACGGCATGAGCAGCACGAAGCAGGTCGCTGCCACCATGATGGATATACGCGGCGCGTCGGGGCACAAATTTCGCGCCATACCCCATACCGCCTGTGCGACCACCGCCACCGCTACCACCTTCAAACCGTGCAGCACACCAGTGGGCACGGCATCGCCATAGCTGGCGATGCCCAGAGCGAAGAGGATCAGGGCAGTCGCGGAAGGTAAGGTGAATCCCAGCCACGCAGCCAGTGCGCCGCCATAGCCTGAGCGAGACAGCCCAAGCGCGATGCCAACCTGACTGCTAGCAGGCCCCGGTAGAAACTGGCAAAGGGCGACCAAATCCGCATAACTGCGCTCGCTTAGCCACTGGCGACGCACAACGAATTCATCCCGGAAGTACCCCAAGTGAGCGACTGGGCCACCGAAAGAAGTCAGACCCAATCGCAGAAAGATTAAGAAAACAGTCCAGTGGCTACGGTCAGCCTGGAGCGTATCGGTCATGTTCGTTTGATCCATCATTGGCAAATTCACCAAACGATAATCGAAAATCGTAACGGAATATGATGAGTCTAGCTGCGCAACCTGATGATGCAGAGGCCTACTGAACCTTGCCGCCTAGCGGCTTGAGCCCAACCGCATCAACCGCGGAGAGAAAGCTCCAATAGCTCATCAGCGTTGACAAGTGACCGCTTCTGGCCGGGAGACGCCTGTCACGACAGGCAGGAACCGGCCCAGAGTGTGTAAAAACGCACCGGTAAACCCTTGCTATGATTTCCGAGAATCTCAGCGTATGGGACGCCCATGAAACGGTTTATCCAGGGTGAACACCGAGGTCAAAGCACCTTACTTCCCGA
>NZ_JCBCUW010000036.1:0-61112 GCF_059862525.1 Pseudomonas sp. MF08875 | reverse complement strand
TGACCGTCGAAGCCGTCAATCGGACAGTAGCGAGGATCAATCTACGCCCGCGCAAGCGCTTGGGCTGGAAGACGCCGTACGAAGTGCATACAGGGGTGAGCGTTGCACTTATGTGTTGAATTCAGGTTGATAAAAATTATCGAAACAGAACATTCGGTGGTGTCGACCCTTGATATCGCTGAGGCGATAACCCATAGCACGGAGGAAATTCTCATTTGCATGCAGGATGTCACCGTTAGGTGTGAACTCGATCTCCGCCATCGAGCGGGAGATGGCTGCATGGACGGCTCTTAGTGAGAGTAACTCGTTTTCTCTCTGAGTGACATCTGAGCCAATCTTAATGATTTCAATAACTTTTCCATCTTGATTTTGAACTGGAATATAAGTAGCCTCAATCAATACTAAGTTACCGTCTTTGCGCAGCCGCCTAAATAAACCTGATTGAAGATGGCCGTCAGCCAATTTCTGCCAGAAGCGCGAATAATCAGCTGTGTTAGCATAATTCTTTTCGCAGAAAATTCTGTGGTGCTGCCCTGCTATTTCTTCGAGTTTGTAACCAAGCATCTCTAGAAAGATATTGCTCGCATAGATTACGCTCCCGTCTGGCCTGAATCTGATTTCCGCGACATTTCGACTTATTGAATCAAGCTGCCGCTGTAGTTCTGAGAGCTTATTTTCTGTGTCCAGCAGTTGTTTGTTTTTATTGAAAAACATAATCATTACCTTTGTGCAAATAAAATAATACTTGGGGCCCAATTTATACTGTATCGGTTAGCGCAACCGCTTCTTGAGAGCATAGCTCTTTATAGTTGGAAAATTAGCGATTTGCAGCCATGTGTCATATTGAGCTATGCCTCAACCTGGCGTCAGTGTCGTTTTCAGAAGACGACCGCACCATCTGACTGGATGTAACGCCTGGTGTGCATACGGCTCCTGACAGCCCAATATCAGGAGTCGTCTGCACCAATCTCGACTATGCTCAATACTCGTGTGCACCAAAGCGAGGTTTGGGCATGACATCAGACACTCCACCGATTGCCGCGCAAGGCGTGGCCACCCTGCCCGACGAGGCATGGGCGCAAGCCCGGCACCGGACGGAAATCATCGGGCCACTGGCAGCGCTTGAGGTGGTCGGGCATGAAGCCGCCGATGAGGCAGCCCAAGCGCTGGGCCTGTCCCGGCGACAGGTATATGTCCTGATCCGTCGCGCCCGGCAGGGTACTGGCCTGGTAACAGACCTGACGCCCGGCCGATCCGGCGGCGGCAAAGGCAAGGGGCGCTTGCCGGAACCGGTCGAGCGCATCATCCGCGAGCTGCTGCAAAAGCGCTTCCTGACCAAGCAGAAACGCAGCCTGGCGGCGTTCCACCGCGAAGTCGCGCAGGCGTGCAAAACCCAGAAGCTGCCGGTGCCGGCGCGCAACACCGTGGCCCAGCGGATTGCCGGACTACACCCGGCGAAAATAGCCCGCAGCCGGGGCGGGCAGGACGCTGCCCGTCCCTTGCAAGGCGCGGGTGGCATTCCGCCCGAAGTCACCATGCCGCTGGAACAGGTGCAGATCGACCACACCGTCATCGACCTGATCGTGGTCGACGAGCGCGACCGGCAACCGATTGGCCGCCCATATTTGACCCTCGCCATCGACGTGTTCACGCGCTGCGTACTCGGCCTGGTGGTCACGCTGGAAGCGCCGTCCGCCGTCTCGGTCGGCCTATGCCTCGCGCATGCCGCCTGCGACAAGCGGCCCTGGCTGGAAGGGCTGAATGTGGAAATGGACTGGCCGATGAGCGGCAAGCCCAGGCTGCTCTATCTGGACAACGCGGCCGAGTTCAAAAGCGAAGCGCTGCGCCGTGGCTGCGAACAGCATGGCATCCGGCTGGACTATCGCCCACCAGGCCAGCCGCACTACGGCGGCATCGTGGAACGGATCATCGGCACGGCGATGCAGATGATCCACGACGAATTACCGGGGACGACCTTCTCCAATCCCGGCCAGCGCGGCGAGTACGATTCCGAGAAGATGGCCACCCTGACGCTGCGCGAGCTGGAGCGCTGGCTCGCGTTGGCGGTAGGCACCTATCACGGCTCCGTGCACAACGGCCTGCTCCAGCCGCCGGCCGCGCGCTGGGCCGAGGCCGTGGAGCGCGTTGGCGTCCCGGCCGTCGTTACCCGCCCCACCGCGTTTTTGGTCGATTTCCTGCCGGTGATCCGCCGCACCCTGACCCGCACCGGCTTTGTCATCGACCACATCCACTACTACGCCGACGCCCTCAAGCCGTGGATTGCCCGGCGCGAGCGCTTGCCCGCCTTCCTGATCCGGCGCGATCCGCGCGACATCAGCCGCATCTGGGTACTGGAACCGGAAGGTCAGCACTATCTGGAGATCCACTACCGCACCTTGTCCCATCCGGCCGTCACCCTCTGGGAACAACGCCAGGCGCTGGCCAAATTGCGTCAGCTCGGGCGCGAGCAGGTGGACGAGTCGGCGCTGTTCCGCATGATCGGGCAGATGCGCGAGATCGTGACCACCGCCCAGAAGGCCACGCGCAAGGCGCGGCGCGACGCTGATCGCCGCCAGCACCTCAAGACGTCGGAGCCACCGGCCAAGCCCATACCGCCGGATGTGGACATGGCTGACCCGCAGGCAGACAACCTGCCGCCGGCCAAACCGTTCGATCAGATCGAGGAGTGGTAGCCGTGGACGAATATCCCGTCATTGACCTGTCCCACCTGCTGCCAGCGGCACAGGGTTTGGCCAGGCTGCCGGCAGACGAGCGCATCCAGCGCATTCGCGCCGACCGCTGGATCGGCTACCCGCGCGCGGTCGAGGCGCTGAACCGGCTGGAAACTCTGTATGCGTGGCCGAACAAGCAACGCATGCCAAACCTGCTGCTGGTCGGCCCCACCAACAACGGCAAGTCGATGATCGTCGAGAAATTCCGGCGGGCGCACCCGGTCGGCACCGACGCTGACCAAGAACATATCCCGGTGCTGGTCGTGCAGATGCCGTCAGAGCCATCGGTGATCCGCTTCTATGTCGCGCTGCTGGCTGCGATGGGCGCGCCGCTGCGCCCGCGCCCACGGCTGCCGGAAATGGAGCAACTGGCGCTGGCCCTGCTGCGCAAGGTCGGCGTGCGCATGCTGGTGATCGACGAACTGCACAATGTACTGGCTGGCAACAGCGTTAACCGGCGCGAGTTCCTCAACCTGCTGCGCTTCCTCGGCAACGAGCTGCGTATCCCCCTGGTCGGGGTCGGCACGCGCGAGGCGTACCTGGCCATCCGTTCGGACGATCAGTTGGAAAACCGCTTCGAGCCGATGCTGCTGCCGCCGTGGGAGGCCAATGAGGACTGCTGCTCGCTGCTGGCCAGCTTCGCGGCGTCACTCCCGCTACGGCGGCCATCCCCGATTGCCACGCTGGACATGGCCCGCTACCTGCTCACCCGGAGCGAAGGCACCATCGGCGAGCTTGCACATCTGCTGGTGGCGGCGGCCGTCGCCGCCGTGGAGAGTGGCGAGGAAGCGATCAACCACCGCACGCTCAGCATGGCCGACTACATCGGCCCCAGTGAGCGGCGGCGACAGTTCGAGCGGGAACTGATGTGAAGTCCGCGCCGCGCTGGCCGCTGCATCCGGCACCCAAGGAAGGCGAAGCCCTGTCCTCATGGCTCAACCGGGTCGCCGCCTGCTACCAGATGGACGTGCACGAGCTGCTGGCCCACGATCTTGGTCACAGCCAACTTGATGACCTGGATACCGCACCATCCTTGTCGTTGCTGACGGCGCTCTGCCAGCGCAGTGGCGTCGAGCTGGAGCGGTTGCGCAGCATGAGTCTTGCAGGCTGGGTGCCGTGGCTGCTCGACAGTCTCGACGATTCGGTACCAGCAGCCTTGGAAACCTATACATTCCAATGCGCGGTGCTCCTGCCCAAGCGCACCCGCAAGGTGCGGTCCATCACTCGCTGGCGTGCCTGGCTACCGAGCCAGACGATTCGCCGGGCGTGTCCGCAGTGTCTGAACGATCCAACGAATCAAGCTGTGCTACTCGTCTGGCAGCTCCCCTTGATGCTGAGCTGCCCGCAGCATGGCTGCTGGCTGGAGTCCTACTGGGGCATGCACGGCCGGTATCTTCAGTGGGAAATCGCCGATGCTGCGCCGCGCCCTGCCGATGACGCAATCGCCTGCATGGACCGGCGCACCTGGCAGGCGCTGACGACGGGTTTTGTGGAGCTGCCGCGTCGGCGTGTCCACGCCGGCTTGTGGTTCCGGCTGCTGCGCACCCTGCTTGATGAGCTGAACACGCCGCTCTCGCACTGCGGCAGTTGCTCGGCGAGCATCCGCCATGTCTGGGAGCGCTGCGGCCATCCGCTGCGCGCCGGGCAGAGTCTGTGGCGTCCCTACGAGATTCTGGCCCCGGCGGTGCAGTGGCAGATGCTGGAGGCGGCGGCCACCGCCATCACGCTGATCGAGTCAAAGGCGCTGATCCCGCGCGGGGAACAGGCCGCGCTGTTTCAGACGGAGCCGCACACTGGTTTCACCAACGGCCTGCCGGCGAAGGTGCCGAAGCCGGAACCCATCAACCACTGGCAACGAGCAGCCCAGGCCATCGATGAGGCCATCATTGAAGCGCGACACAACCCGGAGACGGCCCGCTTGCTGTTCACACTGGCGTCCTACGGGCGACGCGACCCCGAATCCCTGGAACGTTTGCGCGCCACGTTCACCAAGGAGGGCATCCCGCCGGAGTTTTTGTCACATTACGAGCCTGAATGGCCGTTTGCAGGTCTTAGACTAAATGACGGGTTAAGTGACAGTTTTTGACGGCGAGAACTTTCTGGCTCACACTGTCACATAATCGAACGTATATGTGACAGGTACGACATGCTGATAGGCTACATGCGGGTATCGAAGGCGGACGGCTCCCAGGCTACCGATTTGCAGCGCGACGCGCTGATTGCCGCCGGGGTGTTGCCGCTGACCGAAAACTGACCCAGTAGAGGCTGTTCTGCCGACTGAAAACTGACCCAGGTGTTCAACTGCTTCTGCTCAATTTTTGAGCAGGAGAACACAGGGTGATCAGTATGGAAATGATGGGCAAAATTCGCCGGATGTATTTCCGCGACAAGCTGTCGCTGCATGAGATAGCCAAGCGCACCGGGTTGGCGCGCAACACGATTCGCAAGTGGGTCAGAGCACCTGAGGCCAAGCCGCCGGTCTACCAACGCCGCGCGATCTTCAACAAACTCAGCCCTTTTCACGCCACGCTGGAGCAGGCGCTAAAAGCCGATTCGCTGCGGCCCAAGCAACAGCGGCGCAGTGCCAAGGCGCTGTTGGCGCAAATCAAAGCCGAAGGTTATGACGGTGGCTACAGCCAGCTCACCGCGTTTATCCGTGCCTGGCGAGGGGGACAGGGCAAGGCGTCGCAGGCCTTTGTGCCGCTGACCTTTGCTCTTGGCGAGGCGTTTCAGTTTGACTGGAGCGAGGAAGGCTTGCTGGTCGGCGGCATTTACCGGCGTATGCAGGTGGCACATCTGAAGCTGTGTGCCAGCCGTGCGTTCTGGCTTGTGGCGTATCCGAGCCAGGGCCATGAGATGTTATTTGACGCCCATACACGCTCGTTCGGCTCCTTGGGCGGCGTGCCGCGCCGGGGCATCTACGACAACATGAAGACCGCCGTCGACAAGGTCAATAAGGGCAAAGGCCGGGCGGTGAATGCGCGCTTTGCGGTGATGTGCGCGCATTACCTGTTCGATCCGGACTTCTGCAACGTCGCCGCTGGTTGGGAAAAGGGCATCGTTGAAAAGAACGTGCAAGACAGCCGCAGGCGTATCTGGCTAGACGCCCAGGACTGCCAGTTTCACTCCTTCGAGGAACTCAATGCCTGGCTGGGCCAGCGCTGCCGCGCGCTTTGGAACGAGCTGACGCACCCTCAATACAGCGGGCTGAGTGTGGCCGAAGTGCTGGAGTTGGAGCGCGCTGAACTGATGCCTGTGCCAGCGCCATTCGACGGTTACGTCGAGCGGCCTGCGCGGGTCTCCAGCACCTGCCTGGTCAGCGTCGGGCGCAACCGCTACTCGGTGCCGTGTGAGTATGCGGGTAAGTGGGTCAGCAGCCGTTTGTATCCGACGCGAATCGAGGTGGTGGCTGACGACGCGCTGATCGCCAGCCATGTCCGCTTGCTGGATCGCGACCAGGTCAGCTATGACTGGCAGCACTACCTCCCGCTGATCGAACGCAAGCCCGGTGCGCTGCGCAACGGCGCGCCCTTTGCTGATCTGCCGGCGCCGCTGCGTCAGCTTAAGCACGGTCTGGGGCGTCATGCCGGCGGTGACCGGATCATGGCGCAAGTTCTGGCTGCCGTACCGGTCGCCGGGCTCGATGCGGTGCTGGTGGCTGTTGAGCTGGTACTGGAAAGCGGCAGCCTGAGCGCCGAACACATCCTCAATGTCGTGGCGCGCCTGGCCGCGACCGAACCACCACCCAGCGTCGAAACCCACTTGTCGCTCAAGGAAGCCCCCGTCGCTAACACGGCGCGCTACGACCGCCTGCGTGGCCAGACCGAGGAGATCGGTCATGCGTGATTTGATGGCGGAACTCAAGGAGCTGCGCCTGCACGGCATGGCCACGGCCTGGGCGGAGTTGACTGCGCAGGGTGAGTCGAACACAGCCTCGTCCAAGTGGCTGCTCGAACACCTGCTGGAACAAGAGCACACAGATCGCGCCATGCGCTCGGTGAGCCACCAGATGAACATGGCCAAGCTGCCGATGCACCGCGACCTGGCCGGCTTCGACTTCAGCGCCTCCAGCGCAGACGCTCGTTTGATCAGCGAACTGGCCAGTCTGGCCTTTACCGACACCGCGCAGAACGTGGTGCTGATCGGTGGGCCTGGCACCGGTAAAACCCACCTGGCCACTGCGCTGGCCGTGTCCGGCATCACCCGGCACGGCAAGCGCGTGCGCTTCTACTCCACGGTCGATCTGGTCAATCTGCTGGAGCGCGAAAAGCACGACGGCAAAGCCGGGCGGATCGCCCAAGCTCTGCTGCGCATGGATCTGGTCATCCTCGACGAACTGGGTTATCTGCCCTTCAGCCAGGCCGGCGGTGCGTTGCTGTTTCACCTGCTATCCAAGCTGTACGAACACACCAGCGTGGTGATCACCACCAACCTGAGCTTCGCCGAATGGTCGAGCGTGTTCGGCGACGCCAAGATGACCACCGCCCTGCTGGATCGGCTGACCCACCACTGCCACATCGTCGAAACCGGTAACGAGTCCTATCGCCTGCAACACAGTAGCTTGGCGGCCCAGGCCAAGATCAAATCACGGGAGCGAAAGCGTAAGGGCGGCCAGGAACCGGAGGACGATGAGCCGTTCTGATTTCATGGCGACGACGGCCTGCTACATGGCTGCGTGTGGCAGGTCTTAAACAACTGAACTGGGCTAGCGAAGGAGTGGGGGCAACAGCAGCTGCGCTGGTAGACTTATCCACAGTTGCTGGTAACAAAATCAGCAATCCGCCCTGGGTCAAATTTCAATCGGCAGGGTGGGTCAATTTTCCATCAGCGCCAACACACTAAGCAACCATCAGAAAATTTTGACTGTACGCCAAAAAATTCGCATCTACCAGCATCTAAACAGGCGTTGCAGGGCAATCGCATGAACGCCTGCCGATTTGAATGAGTCCTTTCCCAGCGGGCATCCTGAGCGCCTCTCTACTCAGGATGCCCTGCAATGTCGCATCACATACCAATCTCCGATGTTCTGGTCGCCATCAATGATCCCCGTCAGCAGGGCAAGATTCGTCACGACCTGGTCGAAACACTGGTCGTGGCTATCTGCGGCGTGCTTGCCGGCGCTGACACCTTCATCGAAATCGAACTCTGGGCTGAGCAGCGGCTGGACTGGTTCCGCCGTATTCTGAAACTACCCCACGGCATTCCCTCACACGACACCTTTGGACGGCTATTCAGCCTGATCGATCCAGAGGAGTTCGAGCAGGCCTTCCGCTGTTGGGTTGCGGCGATCCTACCGGCCCTTTCTCCGCAAGTGGTTGCCCTAGACGGCAAGACCAGTCGCCGCTCCGGCAAGAAAAACACGGCCCCGTTGCACCTGGTCAGCGCTTTTGCGGCTGATTCAGGGCTGATTCTCGGGCAGAGGGCGACCTCCCAGAAGTCCAACGAGAAGACCGCCATTCCTGAGCTGCTGGCCACACTGGCGCTTGAGGGCTGCACCGTGACGATCGATGCCATGGGTACCCAGCCGGACATTGCACAGGCCATTCTCGATCGCGGGGCGCACTATCTGCTGGCCATCAAGGGAAACCAGCCGAAGCTGGCCGAAGCGATCGATGACTTCGCTGACACCTTTTTGGACGGCGATCCTGCCCGGGTACCCCATGCGCACTTCGAGCATGTCGAGAAGGACCATGGCCGGCTGGAGGTTCGTCGCTGCCATGTTTTCGACCAACTCCAGTGCCTGCCACAGCCAGAACGCTGGCCAGGACTGCGCACTTTCGTGATGCTGGAGTCCGAGCGGACTGTGGGCAACCAGACCAGCCTGGAGCGCCGTTACTACATCAGCAGTCTTGCTCCGGATGCAGAGCGCATCGCACATGCCATCAGGGCGCACTGGGGCGTGGAGAACCGCGTCCACTGGTGCATGGATGTCATTTTTGGTGACGATCAGATGCGGATCCGAACCGGGCATGCTGCCCACAACATGGCCGTTCTCAAGCAACTTACATTGAATTTGATCCGGTTGGATCCGGTCAAGCGCAAGGGTGGCATCAAGGCACGAAGGCTGATTGCTGCAACCTCTGATGATTATCGGGCTGAACTATTAGGTCTCAGGTGAGCTTCATGCGATTGCCTTGACAGGCGTTGTTGATTATCATAAAACACTGACACTGTATTATATAATCGTGCTTTTGTGTTATTTTTTTAATATTTACTGATTACGTACTTGCTTAACCACTCAGTTGCGCTAGAACTAATAGACGCGAAATTTAAATCTCTAATTTTCCAACACTTAGTAAAACCTCGTTTGCCATCCCACTACCATTGTAGGAGCAAATCAGGAGACATAAAAAATTAGCGGTAGCGTGCCTGGCCCTCTAGATAAGTATTGGAGACTGTAATGAAGTTTGAAAAGTCACAGACAGCAATCGACCACCTGACTCCCGAGCAACACCGAATTACCCAGGAGGCGGGCACCGAAAGGCCCTTCACGGGCGAGTACAACGACAACAAGGAGCCTGGCATCTACGTCGACATAGTGTCGGGAGAGCCACTGTTCGCTTCGACGGACAAGTTCGATTCGGGTACTGGCTGGCCCAGCTTCACCAAGCCGATCGTTTCGGCAAACGTGAACGAGGTGCGGGACAGCGCACACGGCATGGTCCGGACGGAGGTCAGGTCAGTACACGCAGACAGTCATCTCGGCCATGTGTTCCCCGATGGTCCTTCCGACCGCGGCGGTCTGCGGTACTGCATCAACTCAGCGTCCCTTCGCTTCATCCCGCGCGACGAGATGGAGTCCGAGGGATACGGTGAATATCTCGATCAAGTAGAGGAGGCTTAACATGCATCAGCGCGCTGTTCTCGCAGGAGGATGTTTCTGGGGCATGCAGGATCTGATCCGCAAGCGGCCCGGCATCATCTCGACCCGTGTGGGTTACACGGGCGGCGATATTCCGAACGCCACGTATCGTAATCACGGCACGCATGCCGAGGGGATCGAGATTGTCTTCGACCCGACAGTGACGAGCTACCGGAACATCCTGGAATTCTTCTTCCAGATCCACGATCCGACGACGCTGAACCGCCAGGGCAATGATCGTGGGCTCTCCTACCGGTCGGGCATCTATTATGTCGACGAGGAGCAGAAGCGCGTCGCCGAGGATACGATCGCCGATGTGGATGCCTCGGGGCTGTGGGATGGCAAAGTGGTGACCGAGGTCCAGCCGGTCGGCGAGTTCTGGGAGGCCGAGCCCGATCACCAGGATTATCTGGAGAAGCGCCCGGGCGGCTACACCTGCCACTTCGTCCGTCCCGGCTGGGTGCTTCCGAAGCGCCAAAAGGTTGACGACGTACAGCCAGCGGCCGGGACCGCGGCGGAATAGGCTTCACTGCCGTTGCCACTGCGCCGATCCGGTCCGCAATCTTCGTGACCGCGTCGTTCAGCGACGCGGTCATCGAACCCTACTTCAGAGTGACGGCTCGTTCCAGTCAGTCGCCATCGCAACACCAGGATCGCAGATTTATGCCAGACCTCTCGTCCTTTCCGATCACGCAGCGCTGGCCGGCATCTCATCCCGATCGCCTGCAACTCTACGCAGCCCCTACGCCCAATGGCGTCAAGGTCTCGATCATGCTTGAGGAGACTGGCCTGGCGTACGAGCCCCACCTGATCGACATCTCGAACAACGAGTCGAAGGATCCGGCGTTCGTGTCGCTGAACCCGAACGGACGCATACCGGCGATCATCGATCCGGCTGGCCCTGACGGTAGACCCATCGCCTTATGGGAATCCGGTGCGATCCTCCTCTATCTGGCCGACAAGACGGGTCAGTTCATCTCCACCGAACCAGGCCAGCGTTACGAGACCCTAGCGTGGGTGTTCTTTCAGATGTCGGCCATCGGGCCGATGTTCGGTCAGCTCGGCTTCTTCCTGCGATTTGGCGGCAAGGACTATGAGGACAAGCGGCCGCAACAGCGCTTTATCGACGAATCCACGCGTCTGCTGGGGATTCTGGATCGCCGGCTGGAAGGCCGCGACTGGATCGTCGACGACTATTCGATCGCGGACATCGCGACGCTCGGCTGGGTGAATGCGCTGGTGGAATTCTACGCTGCGGGTGACATCCTTGGCCTCAGCAGCTTTTCGAACGTCCGCGCATGGCTTGGACGCGGGCTGGCTCGACCGGCCGTCCAGCGTGGCCTCCACATTCCCGCGAGGCCAGCATGAGCATCATCGCCGCCTATTATTACAACGAAGGCAAGCGAGTTCGCGAAATCGCGCTCGATGAGCACGTCAAGTTGGGCGAGAGTCGCTCGGGCTTCTGCTGGATCGCGCTTAGCGAACCCACCCCCGAGGAACTACTCGCGATCCAAAGGACATATAATCTTCATCCGTTGGCGATCGACAACGCGATGCACCCGCTGTGCCCGCCCAAGCTCGAGGTCTACAACGATGAGTTGTACGTCGTCGCGCAGACCGCCGAGCTGGTCGGCGACCGGATCAGCTACGGCAAGATGGCGATCTTCACCGGTCACAATCACCTTATCACCGTGCGGCACGGCAATGCCGGAGCGCTGGGCAAACTTCGGGAGCAACTCGAGGCATCGCCGACGCAGTTCGGCAAGGGTGTCGACTATGTGCTGCACGCGATCTTGCATCGCGTGGTCGACCAGTATCTGCCCATCTTCGAAATGATCGAGGACGACGTCCTGGCGATGGAGCGACGGTCGCTGCACGATTTCCTCGGGCCAGAAGAGGTGGCGCGAATCTTCGAACTAAGGTCCGAACTCACGCGGTTCCAGCGCACGCTCGGGGCTATGGCCGAGCTGGTGCGAAAGCTCGTTCGCGGCCACTTTCCCTGCATCAGCGCCGAAATGACACCATATTTCCACGACGTCGCGGACCATGTCCACCGCGTGCAGTCCATGGTCGACGGCCTCCTGCTTGTCCTGTCCACGGTCTTTGAGGCCAGCAGCCTTCTTGAAGCGCAAAGGACGGGGGTGATCACCCGCCAGCTGGCGGCTTGGGCGGCAATACTGGCAGTCCCGACGGCGATCGCTGGAATATACGGCATGAACTTTAAGCACATGCCGGAGCTGGACACGGCCTACGGATACTTTGTCGTGCTCGGAGTGATAGCGATATCGTGCGTTTTCCTATTTGTGCGCTTCAAGAAGGCTAAGTGGCTGTGAATACTGCCCATCGTTTTCTTCGCCGTCATCTGACGGTTACAGCGGGCCTTATACGGAAGCTTGTCCAATCCAACTCAAGATGAAGGTGCGTCCATGACATAGCAGCTGACCGACGCTCTACAAGCAGTTCAGTCCTTCATCGCCAAGGGCTAAGACCGCGAATAGCGCGTCAAGGACAGCAATCTCGTCGATCTCGAGCCAGGATCAACCATCGGTCCGTGCGGCATCTGCGTCGACGCGGCGTTTCGCCTCGGAAGCGGTGATGATGGCGATAACGCCTCCACCCTCTACGCGATCACCGATCCGGCGACCGAGCATAAGGGCCTGTTGATCGACGCGTTCGATGAAATCTGCTACCGCGACCCAGTTCAAGAGTCGGGACCTCAATGTAGAAGAAGTTGACTAACGAGCATTCGCGTCATCCGATCAAGCAAGCTGGAGACATTTATGAAAGCCATTGGTTACAAGGTTCCGGGACCCATCGCCGCGGATGCCGCGCTGGTCGACATCAATCTGCCTCGGCCTGTCGCTGCAGGATACGATATCCTGGTTGAGGTGAAGGCCGTCTCGGTCAACCCGGTCGACTACAAGGTCCGCAACAGCACGCCGCCGGCAGATGGCGATTGGAAGGTGCTGGGATGGGATGCCGCCGGGATTGTGCGCGAGGTCGGCCCCGACGTCACGCAGTTCGAGTTAGGCGACGAGGTCTATTATGCCGGATCGATCACACGGCCCGGTACCAATGCGGAGTTCCATCTCGTCGACGCCCGGATTGTCGGTCACAAACCTGCGTCGCTCTCCTGGGCGGAAGCGGCGGCGCTGCCGCTGACGACGTTGACGGCCTGGGAGGCGATGTTCGACCGCCTGGACGTGGCGAAGCCCGTACCCGGTGCGGCGGAGGCGATCCTCATCATCGGTGGCGCGGGCGGGGTTGGGTCGATCGCCGTCCAGATCGCGCGACAGCGCACGGACCTCACCGTCATCGCCACAGCCTCTCGACCGGAAACCCAAGAGTGGGTAAGAGGGCTTGGAGCTCACCACGTCATCGACCATTCTCGTCCGCTCGCGCCACAGATCGCCGAACTCGGCATCGGTGCTCCCGCTTTCGTCTTTTCGACCACACATACCGAGCAACATGTCGCCGACATCGCCGAACTGATCGCCCCACAAGGACGGTTCGGACTGATCGACGATCCCAAGGCATTCGATATCATGGTTTTCAAGCGCAAGGCGGTGTCGATCCACCACGAGCTGATGTTCACGCGGTCGATCTACGGCACGCCCGACATGAATGAGCAGGGCGAGATTCTGGATGCGATGGCAGCGCTGGTTGACGACGGCAAAATCCGCACGACGCTGACCCGGCGACTGTCGCCGATCAATGCCGCCAATCTGAAGACGGTGCATGCACTGATCGAAAGTGGCGCGGCTAAAGGCAAGATCGTCCTCGAAGGCTTCTAACGACCGCGATCGCCAAACATCTTGTCCAACCTCAAAAAGCCGAACGGGTTATGCCCCAGCGATGAGAATCCCATGACCAAATCTATTGCCACCGCCTCGATCAACCGCGAAACCGCAGTCGCCCTCATCGACGCGGCGCTCGCTGCGGCCCGTGCCATCGGCATCCCGGCTGCCGTCGCCGTCGTCGACGCCACCGGTAACCTGCGCGCGTTCGAGCGCACCGACGATGCGCCGTTCCTTACCGTCGATGTTGCCATCGACAAGGCCTGGAGTTCCGCCTCGTTTGGGTTCCCGACCCATGTCTGGAACGACTATGTGACCAACGATCCAAAAGTGGCGCCGCTAGCCTATCGCCCTCGGATGGTCGCTGTCGGCGGCGGTTATCCGATTCTGGAGGATGGGAAGTTGATCGGCGGCATAGGCATCTCCGGAGGCAACTATCAGCAGGATCAGGATGCGTGCGTCGAGGCACTCATGAAAATCGGGTTCCAGTTGCCAGCCTGACGACTGTGAGGCCATCACCGGTGGTAATGGCCAACAGATCCAACCTTTGAGAGGCCTAATGATGGAAGCGTTCGTCGTCTTTACGCGGGAAGAAACCAGCGACCCACATGCACTCGCAACCTATTCTGCAGGCGTCGGACCATCGTTCGATGGTCACGACGTTACCTTTCTCGCCGCTTATGGCGCGATCCAGCATTTGGAGGGGCCGCCCATCGAAGGGGCCGTAATCTTGCGTTTCCCGACGATGCAGGCCGCTCGCGACTGGTATGACAGTCCCGCCTACCAAACCATCGCTGCTCAACGCTTTGCCGGTTCCCGTTACCGCGCCTTTATCATTGAAGGGCGGCGGTGACATACCGACAGAAGCACTTCGGCGCTGACCACGAGGTATCGGCGTGTGAACTCGCATCTTGGGAATCTGTGGGGGGGACCAAGACAGCGGCGCTAGGGGCTCATATCGTCGATCGGATCAGAGAGTTGCTCGGCGAGAATGGGTTATCTATTGCCGAGCTGACGGAGCGGAGCCGCCCTCTCCCAACGGATTGATTCAATCGTTGACGCTCCTCCTATCCGGATCCGGGTTTTCGCACGCTGATCAACAGAGTTACAGCGCGCAACGCCTGTAGTGGGCATCAGGGGATGGGTGGCAATCAGGATGATTGCCCACCTTCCAACGATTAACCTTGCTCAAGTTGCTTCACTAGTCGCTCCGCGTCGAGATGGAAGTCCGAGAAAACAATGCTACCGCCAGCGTCGATAACCGTAAACCACGGAGTTCCTCGTGTGCGGTAGTCTTCCATGAAGGTTGGAAACGGCGAGCCGGTCGGTTGCTCGTCGTGACCGAAAACGATAGGAAGCTCATACTTGAGCTGGTTCACGCGCAACTTCTCGAAGGTATTCTCATGCGTTCCTTCGAAGACGGTCTGGATCACTGCGAACCCCACGTCTTTTGAGCTCAACGCTGCATGCAACTTTTGTAGCGTCGGAAACCCATGCAAATGGCAACCTTGGCACCAATGCTGGAAGGCAAACAAGATTTTCGGGCCGGGCCCGATATCTGACAGTTTGAACGGCGCGATACTTTCCCCATCTTTGCCAATCCATTTTTGCACCCGCAGCTCAGGCGCTTGTCGTTCGATCTCGTTCATCTGATCCTCCAACCCCGATACAGAAGCTTAGTGGATGATCGCGCGTCGCGACGGTGCGCGAACGTCCGACCTTATTTTCCCTATTTCCTGAAGCCAGAATAGATCAGATCGACATTTCGTCCTTAATATACTCAAGCTGCCGGCGAGCGCGAACTGGGCAACCATGCGCTGGTGAGCCTTGAGCTTTGCACGCTGCCCATCCGTTTGAGAGCGAACCTGCAACTTCCGCTCCGCATACCGCAGATCAGCGTACGCAGCCTTGGGGTTATCTACCCTATAGCCATTGGGTATTGGGAATCATGCTGGCCTGACGCTATGTTCGATACGCGATTTTTTACGATGATAGAGCATCTGTATCTGATTTTTAGTCGATTGGCTTATTCGGCGGATGTGCGGGCAAATGCTTTACGCAGAGTACTGAAATGAAGGCCGGCTTCGGTCTGCCGTATCGAGCAAGAGGGGTCACTATGGTCACCAGAGGTTTCACCGGTCGCGGTTCAGGCGACCAGTCCGATCGGATTCCGCCAGGTCAGCATCTGGTGGAGGATTTCCCTGTTCTGTCGGCCGGCCCTACGCCGAGGGTAGAGCCCTCCGACTGGAAATTCACAGTCAAAATTGGTCCGAAGCCCGTCAAAACGTGGAATTGGGGCGAATTCAACACTCTACCAAAGACCCAGGTGACAAAGGATATTCACTGCGTCACCTCTTGGTCCAAACTGGATACCGTTTGGGAGGGTGTACTCATTGAAGACATCCTTGCAGATGCAGAGCTTGATCGGCCTACCGATTTCGTCTTGGCGCACTGCTACGATAATTATTCGACAAACGTCCCTCTGACGGATCTGCTTTCCGGGAAAGCGATGGTCGCCCTCAGTTATGCGGGCAAGCCACTTTCCCGCGATCATGGGGGGCCGGCGCGTCTTCTAGTGCCGCACCTTTACTTCTGGAAATCCGCCAAATGGGTGAATGCGCTGCAATTCACGACGCGTGACGAGGCCGGCTTTTGGGAGCTGCACGGCTATCACATCTACGGCGATCCGTGGCGCGAACAACGATACACCCATGACTGAAAACGAAGCGCAAGTCCGTTCGTGGCAATCATGCGTGATCGACGACATCATCCAGCAAACACCGAGTATCAAGAGCTTCTTCCTTCGGTTGAGCAAGCCGTTCGCGCACACCGCAGGTCAGCACGTCGATATCCGGCTGACCGCGCCCGACGGCTACAGTGCAATGCGCAGCTACTCGATCGCGTCATCGGCAGTTTCGACCCCGATCGTCGAGATAGCTATCGAGCGCATGCCGGATGCCGAAGTTTCGCCGTTTTTTCACGACATCGCGGCGATTGGTGACGAAATCGAAGTTCGCGGTCCGCTCGGTGGCCATTTCCTTTGGCCTGAGCCTGCCATAGATCCGGTTCTGTTGATCGGGGGAGGCTCCGGCCTCGTGCCGTTGATGGCAATGATCCGGCAGCGCCGCGCATTGGCCCAAGCCGTTCCGACAGCGTTGCTCCTGTCCGCACGAACCGCCGAGGACGTTCTCTTCTCAGAAGAACTTCATTGCATCGAAATCAGCGATCCGGCGTTCGTCCTGGCGCTCGCGATTACGCGCGAGAAACCGGTTCGCGCATCGGACTTTGCGCGACGGATCGACGGCATGATGGTCCAAGAAATTCTAACCAGGCTTCAGGGAAAGCCGACGCAAGTGTTCGTCTGCGGGTCTAACGGATTCGTCAACATCGCAACCGATAGCGCGCTGCTGGCGGGCTTGGACGCCTCCATCATCAAGACGGAGCGCTACGGGGGCTAGCGGCGCGAGCTATCTCACGTCGCGCCGATCGTAGACGTGCGCCCTGGGAAGCTTTGGCGATCAACGTGAACCGTTTTGCCGAACACAGTCTTCGTACCCCCCGGCCTCTAGAACGCCTTCGCTCGCGATACCTGGCTCGACATCAAGCTCAATTTGAAAGTTCCTGCACTATCCGTCGTCCTGATATGCTCGACCAGCATGATGGGCGATTCGAGCGGGACCGCTTCCGTCCCAATCGAGGCTCGGTTACCTTAGAGCATCGGCTCGGCGCTACAGGAGGCGCGTGCGGCCTCTGCCTGGCGGTGAAAGCACTTTGGGCCATGTCGCCTGGATAGCGGCCAATCGTCAGCATCTGCTCCGATGTCGGCCAAGGTGCAGTCGCCATCTTTGAACGCCGCGAATTGGAGATCAACGCCATGACAGCGATCCGCGTGCAACTGCCGGAGATGCAATATGACAACTGATGTATTGCTGTACACCACGAATTGGTGCCCGTTCTGCCGCCGAGCGAAGGCGCTCCTCAAGGAAAAGGGCGTGCGATGGAAGGAGCTCGATATTGAGGCGGATCCGGCTCACCGGCAGGCCATGGCGGAAGCGTCGGGGCGAAGCTCCGTGCCGCAGATCTTCATCAATGGCACCCTTATCGGTGGCTCCGATGAGCTATTCGCGCTCGATGTCAGAGGCGAGCTCGACAAACTTCTCGGGCGCAACCCGCCTGCCACCTGAGGAGGTGCGGCTTGGGGCAGCCAGCCCGCGAGCCTTCGCCGGTTGATGAATACAAAAGGAGAGTCCGTTGGTCTCAGCCATCTGGAAAGACACTACTATCGCCACAAGCGACGAAACAGTCATCGTCGAGGGAAATCACTACTTCCCACCGTCAGGAGTCGACCTGAGCCTGCTTGAGATGAGCCCGCACACATCTGTCTGTCCGATCAAAGGCGCCGCGCGCTTCTTTCATGTTCGCGCGGGTGACGCGCTCAACGTGAACGCCGCTTGGACCTATCCCGCCCCCACTCCGGATGCCGAGGGTATCCGGGATTACATCGCTTTCTGGAAAGGCGTGGACGTTGCCTAGCAGACTGGACGGACGACTTCGCTGATAGCCATGCGGGCGCCGACATCTCAATTATCCTGCCCACCCCGGGCCTCGTCGGCTGCAGGAATCTGCCCGGCACCTTAGCGCGACCCGGCACTGGCGGTCTCGCACCCGCCGCGCCTCTGTTCTATCAATAAGGATGGATGACATGGAGCATTCCGAGTTCGATGCCGCTTTCGCGAAGCTTGCGGAGGGATACAGAGAAGGGACTTATGAAGGCCGGCGTTTCAGCTTGATCGTCCGGCGATCTGGGGACGGACGTCGCAACAGTCTGTTCGCCAGGGAGTTGGACGGGACTGACATTGTCAGCTTCAACCTCTTCCGCGTTACATCAGATAGGACATTGTTGAAGCCGTGCGAAATGTCCGCCGAAAAGGTCGTAGCGTTCGTGCTGGAGTTCCGACCGGACACCTGACGGGCAGAAGAAGATCCCGGCCAACCGGCGCGCCTGCGACGGCCGGCTATCTAAGGCTGCGCAAGCCTATAGCCGCAGCTCATTGCACTTCGTCTGGCGAGGAATTCAACATCGATACGTCGCCATCCGCGGGGATATCGGTACAGGCGCCCGTGTAAGCCAGATTGAGAAATCCTAAGCGATGACTAACACCAATGACGCCACCCTTCCGACACATTCTATTCTTGAGGAATGCACAGCGATGGCTGTCGTCAACGCTCTGAAGATTATTCTGAAGAACAGCTACGCGATCTACCTTAAGACAAAAAATGCCACTCGGGCGCATCCCGCCCCTACTTCAGGGACTTTCACTTGCTTCTCGCTCTGTCACTCACAGCATCGGCACGCCCATGACGCATGGTATCCAGGCCTCATAATTTTCCCATATAACCTTCTTGTCTTTTGCGCACCCAGAAAGACTCGAGGCTTTAACTGGACAGATGAGCCCTCGAGGGTAGTGTTCACCTGATTGGCTTTCTCATATCTGATGTTGATTCGCACAGTGTGCCAACCAGGTGATAGTTTCAAAAAACCTGCGCTTCAGAGCGAATTAGACGATCTTCGATAAGAGCGATCCGCCTCAAAATCCAAAACATCTAACATTGTCCTAGAGCCATATTTGTACCTAGTACTATGGCGCTCCCATTAACACATTTGATGATGCACAGAAAACTTAGCTCATGATAGCTTTCAGCTAACAGCTATTCGGAAGCCCGAAAGGATTCAACCGTTTAAGCGTGAACCGTCGATTATAAATACTTTCGTAAGTTAGCTTTAAAGGACGCTTTTAGTCCTTGTAAATACGCATTACGACTCCACAGCTACCAAATCCATACGGCGCCAGCAACCATTAAAACACCCGACACTACTAAAACAATAGTAGAGGCGCGATTGCTGCCTTTCAAAGTATGACCAACACCCACATCCATAACTAGGTGTCGAATTCCGGCTACGAGATGATAAATAAATGAAGAGTATACCAACCAGAAACTAACTTTGCCGAAAGGTGAAGAAAAAATCTCCTTGACTTCATTAAAACCCTTTTCTGACTCCAACGATTTGCTCAGCATATACAGTATCAGTCCCAGAAAAATAAAGAGCATAATTCCTGAAATCCGGTGCAGAATCGATGTAAGCGCCGTGAGAGGAAGCTGAATGGTTCGAATATCAAGATTAACCGGCCGCTTTTTATTCATTTTGACTCCAGTCAACAATTCTAGTGGGGGATTTCAGTTTTCGATCTCATTCATCATAGCAGCTGTAACTAAGGCTGGCGGCGACAATAATGGAGATATTCGGGGCTTACGTTGCATTTTGAGGTCGCAAGTGCATGTGCGTAAATTGAAGCAAATTGCAAGGTTATGCCCAATAGGTAGCTAGCTTATTAATTTAACAAAAGTGACGTGTGTCGTTCTGCAGGGCATGCTGTTCCCCAACCCTGGAAAACCTATCCTCTTTAACACGTCAAAGTCGATTGATAGGCTTGCTGCAACAGCTATCTGCCCGGTTGAAGTCGAAGATCGATGTATCTGTAGGGTTTGGAAATAAATGCGGGCGCCCACCGCACTCACGGCTCAGTTACCATTCTTTGTGCATCGCGGCCGCGCGGCTAGTTGGTAGCTGTTCTAAGCCTAGTCAGTGCCGCCCTTCGCCCCAAGCCCCATAGTCAGATTTGAGAAATGACAGTAGGCGATGCCGCAACGCGCTTCATCGACCTATGTAAAACGACTCCTTTATCGAAATAGTGCACTCATCGCTCTCCACGGCGATCCCTTCATCGCGAATTGCACCGCCCAAGACGATCTGCACTGAAATCAATACTTTCTGATGCCTCTTGATTAGAGATGCCAGCCATAATCATCTCATCGCCAACGCATACGGCGTTCGGCAGCCAACACACTCTCACTCACTACTGGAAGCTCAGACATGAAAACCATAGGCATTGAAAACTCGAAGTCCAGCGTACAGGCCCACTTAACGCTTGGAACCAAAACTATGGGGCTAGGTATCTATGGCGCGTACTTGGCTCTCGCTATTATTTACTTCTGGTTCGGCGGCATGAAATTTACCCACTACGAGGCCGAGGGCCTGGTTCCACTGGTGAGCAACAGCCCGCTTTTGGGATGGGTGTATAGCATTTTTTCGGTCGACATGTTCTCCAGCCTGCTCGGCATACTAGAGATTTCGATCGGCACTCTGATCGCAGGCCGCATGCTGTCGCCCAAACTATCCGTGGTAGGAGGCGCTCTGTCTGCAGGCCTGTTCTTCACAACCCTTAGCTTTATGTTTTCCACTCCGGGCGTCATTGAGCCTAGTTTAGGGTTTCCGGCGATTTCCGTTGCGCCAGGTCAGTTTCTGCTTAAAGACTTAGGGTTGCTTGCTGTTTCGATATTTGTGGCAGGCCATTCGCTGGTTGAACTGGAAAAACGTAAAATTAATGCATAATTTTTTCAATGGC
The DNA here is from genome assembly GCF_059862525.1 of Pseudomonas sp. MF08875. Lineage (NCBI taxonomy): Bacteria > Pseudomonadati > Pseudomonadota > Gammaproteobacteria > Pseudomonadales > Pseudomonadaceae > Pseudomonas > Pseudomonas sp. MF08875. Next base: position 40,255 of record NZ_JCBCUW010000036.1, on the reverse strand, counting down.
TTAAGGCAGTAATGCCTTAGGCCTTTTTGCCATCATTTTCCCCCGCCAGATCTTTCAACCAGTCACGAGGGCTCAACCCCGTCTTGCGTCTAAATGCGCGAGACAGCGCCGAAGGACTTTCGTAGCCGACTTGAGCTGCAATCAGCGTAATCGAGCGCCCTTCTCGCATCAGCTTCTGAGCCAGGCTAACTCGCCAACTCAACAAATAATCAGCAGGCGTCTGTCCGATGACACTCTTGAAATGCACGGCATACGCAGCGCGTGACATATTTGACTCACTGGCCAGCTCTGCTATTGACCAGGCATGTTCCGGGGAGTTGTGCATCTGTAAAAGCGATCGGGCAAGCCGCATGTCGGCCAGTCCAGCCATCATTCCGGTGCGCAACTGGTGATGATCGAGCAGGTAACGGAGCAACAGAATGATTAGGAGCTCAAATAAGCGCTCAAGCGCGGCTTCCCTTCCACAATGCACATTTGCCGCCTCGGCAAACATCCACTCCAACGTGTCTGCCAGCATGGGCAGATCATCGAGTGCGAGCACCAAACAGTCCGGTAATGAAGCCGACAAAGGATTATCAATTCCGCCCTCAAACTCCATGGAAGCACACAACAACTTTGCGCCATCGGACTCACCCGCAAACAATTGATGCTTGGCGGGGCGTGGCATAAAAATCAAGCTAGGGCGAGTGAGCTGCAAATCCTTGCGATCGGGACCAAGCAACGTCACGCTGCCGGCCTGAAGCAGATGGATATAACCTCGCCGCTCGGCGCCATCGTAAGATGCAGAGCCGCATAGGTCGCCGTCATAGAACAGATTGGCCCGCACGCCGAACCGCGAGAGCAAATTAGACAAACGATCCATTGGCCGATCCTTGACGAGTCAGAACGCACAGACCATACCATCTGCGTTGTCGTTCAGTGCCTGTAGCGAACATGCCGGCGTAAATCAGCCAACGGATAAAGTGATCACTGAGCAGCTCAGCCTCCCTTTCCAGTTCGGCTGTTAAAAAAACAACACCGTTGTTTGAAAGCACCAGCAAATCAAGTGCTCACTCTTCTATTTTACGGGGTTGTACGCCGGAATCCCAGAAATTTCCGTCAGCCCAGCTCCAGTCCCGCCACGAGCGCATCCAGGTCGATGAACTTGCCGTCAGTCTGGAAGGTGTAATGCCCGTTCAGCAGGATGTGCCGCCAGGCCGCTGGCGACATCTGCGTGATCAACGCCAGCGCCTTGGCATTGCCAGCTGCCTCGTACTTCGTCAGCAGCAGGGACAGGATCGCCGAGTTGTAGAAGATGATCGCGTTGCCGATCAGCCTGGCGCACTGGTTGCTGATCTCGATTTCGATGTCGGTGCGGCCGGTCAATTCCTTCTTCCCACCGACTTGGGCGATGGTCGAGCGTAGCTGGTGATAGGACTCAATGCGGTTCTGCGAGCGGTGAACATTACGCTCCAGTTGCGGGTCGCGCAGGTAGCGCAGTGTGTAGATACTGCGGATGAGCTTGTCGAACTCGAAGATTGCGCGCCGCGTCGGGTTCGGCGCCGTATAGGTGCACAGCTTGCGGATCAGCGTGCCCTGCGTCATTTCCTTCAGGCCCAGTGTGGCGACGATTCGGTCGATGTTCGCCTTCTCACCGACGATGAGTTGCCGGTCGATCTGGCCAGCCGGCCGGATCAGGCATTTCTCGTACAATGCCAGATCATCGGCGCAATACAGCTCCTGCAACTGGTCGTCGAGGTCGGTGAAGCGCGGCTCGAAACGAAGTCCGAACCAGTGCAGGATGGCGAAGTTGGCCTTGTTGATGCTGTGCATGTCGCCGGTGATCGCGCTCGGCACGATGTCCGACGTGTTGCGGTACCAGATGTCGAACACGTGGTGAGCCTCGTACTCGTGTGCGCCTATCAGGTAGCCGTTCAACGGCACGTGATTGCACAGCAGCGTGTAGGCGACGACGCCCTTGCCGCGGCCGAAATATTTGCGCGAGTAGCGCGCCTTCACAGTTGGTCGCTCGACGCCGAATTTCTGCCCATCAACGGCACCGTACAACGAATCGAGGTCGAACGAGTAATGCGGGAAGATCGGCAGTGCGGCGATGGCGTTGCTGATGCAATCGTTGGCCACATGTAGCGTCGCCTGGCGCAGGTACTGCTGGTAGGTACTCTCCAGGACGTGGTACGGGATGTCGCTGGTACGTGCCATAACCTGGTTGCCGTGGTTCATGGCTTGGGCAATGATCACCGCCATCAGACTGTCGGCGTCGGCTACCTTCTTCGCATAGCGTGGCTGCAATGGTGTCAGCGCCGACAGGAACTGGCACTGGCCGTTGACGAAGCGAAACACGTCGGCGACATCGCAGTATGGCAGTTGCTCGTAGAGAGCTTGCTCGCGCGCCTTCTGGTTCTCCCCCTTGGGCTTGCGCCAGGTCAGTCTCTGCGTGTCCTTGTCGTATTCCAGGTGCGTCAGCTTGCCCTGTTTCAGCTCGCGATTGAACGCCACCCATTGCGCACGCAACTCGGTCGCCAGTGCATCGAGCTGGGCACTGACCGGCTGCCGCAGGAAGGGGATGTCCATCTGCGCGAGCACGGCGGCTTTCTCGTCCATCGAAACCAACTCGTCGGACAAATGCCGGTGCTGCAAGCTATCGTCAATGTAGAGCTCGCCCGCCTGGAAGCGTTTCCTGACCTGACGGTAAAGCCAGAATTCGTAACGATCGGCATGCAGGCCTGTCGGCGTGCCTTCGGCATCGAACATTAGCAGGTACGGACGCAAGCGTTTCGGCAGCGTTGCCGCCGGACATTCGTCGAGTGGCCGTTGTGATAGGCGCTGCTGCTTGGCGAACACGCTCTTGGCCCAAGTCAGCGCCGCGAGCCATGGGTTATCGGGGGCCGTGCCGGCGAAGTCGAGCGCGACGTACAGCGGCCGTAGATGGCGTCGAATGCGTTCGGCCAGGCCGTCCACCGCCTGCCAGTGCAGCGCCAGTTTGTTCAGTGGCTTGACGCTCATGCGCTGCGCCGTGTTTTGCAGCAATTCCCTGGACATGATTTTGTAGGCGCGTTGGCGCACCTCGCCGAACGGCGTCGGATCGGCCACGCTGTCGTCCACGTACAGCGACAGCAGGCGGCCAACCTGCGGCGTTTCCTGATGGCGTCGCAGCTGTTCGGCGACAAAGGACTGTTTCGCACCCGTGCGGCTCTCGTCCTCAAGTTTTTTCATGTGGAAGGCCATCGCGTCGACCAGGTTGTCGGTGAGCTGCCGGTAACGTACCCAGGCATAGCACAGCAGGTAGAGCCGGGTCTGCTCCGCCTTCAGGTGGCGCAGGTCATGGACGGTATAGAAGTTCGCCAGGCTCGCGTAGTACAGCAGGTTCTGCTGCGAGATGCCGAGCTTGGGCAGCAGCGCCTTGGCGATCCCGTGCAAGGACTTCAGCGTGGCGCGCTTCTCGCGCTCCCCTGCCATCTGACGCCAGCCGAAATCTTTAGCGTCCTGCTTGAGCGCTGCCAGTTGAGACAGGGTGTCGTCACGCACCAGGAGCTGGCCCAGCGCAGCTTTGGCCGATTCGTCCAACACTTCTGCCAGCAAGCCGCCCAAGCGCCTGCGTTCGGTGGACAGGGCTTCACTGACCAGCTCTTGTAAGGTGGTGTGGCCGGGCCGGATGATTTTGTGCTCGCTGAGCCAAACGATCAGTTCGGCGGCCACGAATCCTGGCATTACGTCGCGCCGCACGATCTGTTCAGCCTGCTGTGCCAGTTGCGGCAGGAAGCTAGCCGCCCACGACCGGTAGCCGAACAGTTCGGCGATCTGACCCCTCTGGCTGTAGTGCTCATGCTTGGTGATCGCCTTGCGTTCGAACGCTTCGCCGTGGAAATAGCGACTCAGCACGAAGGCGCAATCGTCCTCGACCTCATGCCAATCGAAGCGGAAGAAAGCATGCTTGGCCTTGAAGTAGCCGATCTGCAAGACGCAATAGACTTGGGCCTGCAGGCTAGGCCGGCTGCTGGCGAACGCCAGTTCAGATTCGGCCAACGCCAGGTATTCCAGCCGCTGAGCATCGTCGAAGTCCGGTAGGCCGTACAAGGCTTCCTGCTCTGCGTCAGAAAAGACGGTGAGTAGCTTATTCTTGTTGCTCATCGACCGTCCTTCCCGCACCACGCCAACCTGCTCGCGTCAATGTTTCGATCAACGTAGTGCGCTTGACATTGAAGTTGCGGCACACCGCCGCCTTAGACATGCCGCCATCGAGCGCGGCGACGATGGCGTCCAGCTTCTCACCAGTGATCGCCTGCGGCCGGCCGCCGATCCGGCCGCGTTTGCGTGCGGCGGCCAAGCCCGCGACGACGCGCTCCTGAATCAAGGCGCGCTCGTACTGCGCGAGCGCACCGAACACCTGGAACAGGAATTCGCCCGAGGGCGTCGTAGTGTCCAGGTTCTCTGTCAGCGAGCGGAACGCCACCCGCTTGTCCTTGAGCGAAGTCACAATGGCGAGCAGGTGCGACAGCGAGCGACCGAGCCGGTCGAGTTTCCACACCACCAGCACATCGCCGGCTCGAACGAACTCAAGCGCCCGCGCCAAGCCGGCACGGTCATCCTTCGCGCCAGAGGCACGATCCTCAAACAGGTGACGCGGATCGACGCCGGCGGCGAGCAGCGCGTCGCGCTGCAAGTCCGTGCTCTGGCGGTCGGAGTCCGACGACACGCGCATGTAGCCAACCAACATAGGCGGATAACCATCAAAAACAGGTTTCCGCATAATAGTGAATAGCGATAGAGTTTTCCGTACATTTTTGAGGGGGTGTTGCACAGGTAGCACAGCGGCGGCTGACAGCCTGTCGCAAAACAAATGTTTTACGACACCTCCTTGAGGTTGCCGCGTTTACATCATTACCTGAACAGGTATAAAATTCCGTCATGACAAACAAAGAAAAACCGCTCGAATGGATCGCGAGCAGCCACAAGGATTTGATGGCGTTGCCGTCCGACGTGCGTCGCCGTTTCGGTTACGCGCTCTCGTTGGCGCAGATAGGCGATCAGGATGACGCAGCAAAGGTGCTCAAGGGGTTCGGTGGTGCCGGCGTGCTGGAGGTCGTCGAAGACGATGCCGGCGGCACCTATCGAGCGGTATACACGGTCAAGTTTGCGGAAGCGGTGTTCGTCCTGCACTGCTTCCAGAAGAAGAGCAAGAGCGGAATCGCCACGCCAAAGGCCGACATGGACATCATCCGCGCTCGGCTGAAGGTGGCCGAGGTATTGGCACAGGAGCTACGAAATGCAAAAACGAATTATTGAAGGCGTCGAGGTTCAGCGCAGCTCGGGCAACGTCTTTGCCGACCTTGGACTGCCTGACGCTGAAAAGCTCAAGATCAAGACCGGCCTGGTGGTCGAGATCAGGAGGGCCATGCGCGCCCTTGGGCTGACTCAACAAGCGGCGGCCAAACGCATGGGCATCCCGCAACCGAAGGTGTCGGGCATGATGCGCGGCGACTTCACCAATCTATCCGAACGCAAGCTGATGGATTGTCTGAATCGCCTCGGCTACGACATCGAAATCAAGGTACGGCCAGCAGCCGAGCCGATCGGGCATCTAACGCTCGCAACCGCTTAATCGGAGCTCTCCTGATGGCAGCCCGCATCACCGACGACGAATGGGACGAACTGACTCCCGAGAATTTCGATACCACGGCACTGCTGCGTGCAGTCGATGCCGTGGACGTGCTGCGCGGCGATTTGAATGACAGCGCAGACGGCGCACCTCCGCAACTGCGCACCGACCTGTTGAAGCTGCATCAACTGGCAATGGCCGCGTTCAACGAGGGATCACGCAGCCGAGTGGCTGAGCTATTTGATCTCGCCGTGGATCTTCAGGATCAGGTTGATCATCTGATGACCTCGCTGGAACAAGTGCAAGAAACCCTGTCCCGGTTGACGGCGCTCTACCCAGAAAGCCTGTCCTGAATGTTCTTGGAGACAACCACATCATGAGCCGCAGCCGCCGCAAAACGCCCATCGTTGGGCACACGACCTGCCGTAGCGAGCGCGAGGACAAGAAACTCTGGCATCAGCGCTGGCGAACTCACGAGCGCACCGCGCTGGCCAGCGCGTCGCCGGAAGCTCTATGCGCCCATCTGCCTCTACTGGAAAACCAGGTCAGCAACGTCTGGTCGATGGGTAAGGATGGCCGCTCCTACTGGCCCATCAAGCGCCAGGCCGCCACGGCGGATCGCATTGCCAACCACAAGGGACGCAATCCGCAAGAGCGCGCCTCCCTGAAAAAGCGTCTGCTGCGCAAGTGGATGAGCAAATGAACCTGTCCACCATCGAGGCGCTGGCTATCGCTTGGGCGCGAATCGCTGAAGAAGCAGAACTCCCAGCCGGCTACGAGGGCACGGCGACGCCAGAGGCGCATCGGGCCTGCGAGGTGATCCAGGAGCGGATTCGAGAGCACGTCGTCGCCACCAATGACATGCGGCTGTTCGGCCTGCTGCACCTGCTTGGGCAGGCGTCGCTGCGCATGGAGCAAGCGCTGTGGCCGGAAGAATATGCGCGGATGACCCGCGAGGTCGAGGAAGCTCTCCGAGAGGCCGACGACCCCAACGCCAAGTCGTACACCCACGAAGAAGTCATGCAGGCGATGCAGGAACGCATCGACCGAGCGCGAGACAAAGCCATGTTGATCGGCTGACGGAAATTTCGGCGGTTCCGGCTGATCCAAGAATCTTGGCGTGACCTTACCTCCGCTCTACCGCTGGGTGCCAGCCTCGGCGCACGCCTAACCACCCAACTCAGAAAGGAAAATAAGTTGGTAAAACGCATTCCCGTATCCGAGCTTCGTCTCGGCATGTACATCCACAAGCTCGCCGGCTCTTGGGTTCGACACCCATTCTGGCGCGGCAGCTTCCTGCTGACCGAGCCTCAGGATCTCTCTGCCATTCGAGAATGTGGCGTCGGGGAGGTCTGGGTCGACTTGGCCAAAAGCCAAGTCGACCCAGAGAGCCCAGAGAGCCCAGAGAGCCCAGAGAGCCCAGAGAGCCCAGAGAGCCCAGAGAGCCCAGAGAGCCCAGAGAGCCCAGAGAGCCCAGAGAGCCCAGAGCCCAGAGCCCAGAGCCCAGAGAATTGTCGGAGGAGCAATCTCTGCCGTCTAGTCCACTAAGCAAGAAAAGTGACGGCGCAACCTCAATGGAGAGCGAAATGTGTTATGCACGGAAACTCTGTCTTGCGGCCAAGTCCCAAGTCATGGACATGTTCCAGGAAGCCCGGCTTGGCAAGGCCGTCGACCCAAGCACGACGTTGCCGCTGGTCGGAGAAATCGCTGCCTCGGTGCTGCGCCAACCTCATGCCCTCATCAGCGTCGCACGCATCAAAACGCACGACGATTACACCTACCTGCACTCGGTTGCCGTCTGCGCCCTGATGCTATCGCTGGCCCGGCATCTCGATCTAGACGAGGAGCAAACGCGCCTGGCTGGCATCGGCGGACTGATGCACGACCTAGGCAAGGCCGCGATGCCGCTGGAAGTGCTTAACAAACCAGGCAAGCTCACCGATGCCGAGTTCGCCATCATGAAGCGCCACCCTGTGGAGGGCGCAAAGATGCTGCGCGCAGGCGGGGCCGAGCCCGGGGTGGTGGACATTGCCCTGCACCATCACGAGAAGATCGACGGAACCGGCTACCCGGATCGCTTGGCCGGTGACGCCATTTCACTCCTGGCCCGCATGGGCGCAATCTGCGACGTCTATGATGCCGTGACGTCGGAGCGAGCCTACAAAAAGCCGTGGGACCCGTCCGCGGCGATGCGGCAGATGGCCAAGTGGGAGGGCCATTTCGACAAACGCATCTTCCACGCCTTCGTCAAGGCCGTGGGCATCTACCCCGTCGGCTCCTTGGTTCGCCTGTCCTCTCAGCGTCTGGCCGTTGTCGTTGAGCCGGGAATGGAATCACTGCTGACTCCCAAGGTTCGCGTGTTCTTCTCGCTACGCTCGAGAGAGCCGATCCCGATGCAGACCATCGACCTGGCGGCCACGAGTTGCAAGGACAGTATCACTGGCCCCGAAGACCCGACGCTCTGGAACTTCAAGAACCTCGACGACTTGTGGATGGAATAGCCCCCACAAAACGACGGCCCCGTGAGGGAGCCGTTGAACATCGTCGAGCGATGCCCGTCCAGGGAGGGATGGCCGAGCTCGATTCTCCAGAAGGTAGCTGGTGACACGAGTGTTGAGCCCACCCAACTAGGGTGACGGAAATTTCTGGGGTTCCGGCTTACATCCCCAATCTGCGGGATCGTTACGATATTGCGCTTGGAGACGAGGCGCAGGACATCAATCCAGTGATTGCTGGTGTGCTTGCGCAGCAGGCGGCATACGGAATGGGCGTAGTCGTTTGTGGTGATGGCCATCAGATGCTGTACCGCTTCAGGGGGGCCGTAGATGCTCTCAATGCAACCTGGCTCGACAAAGCGGAAGTCCACTACCTCACTCAGTCGTTTCGGTTCGGGTCTGCCGTTGCGCACGTCGCCAACATGGTTCTCGCGTTCAAGGGTGAATCCCGCCAACTGGCTGGGCTTGGCGGCGAGACTCGTGTTTCCAAGGCACTACCTGCTGACCTTGAACATCGCACCGTACTCTGCCGGACGGTGGTTGGAGTGATCGAGACGGCGCTGGCCAATGTAGAGACTGGTGCAAAGATCTACTGGGTTGGGGGGATCGAGGGTTACAACCTTCAGGATCTTGAAGACCTACATGCGCTATCGAAGGGGTGGCGTGACCGAGTGAAGGGAAAAAAACTCCTCCAGGAATATCCTGATTACGATCTCTACAAGCAGATTGCCGATGAAAGCCAAGACCCTGAGATGAACCGCTCGATCAAGATCATCGAGCAGTACAGTGCGGATCTCCCGGAGTTGTTTGCCAAGCTGCGGCGCAATGCGGTCACTGATGAGCTTGAAGCCACCATCACCCTCAGCACCGCGCATCGTTCGAAGGGCTTGGAGTGGGATGCGGTGCAACTGGCTGAGGATTTCACCTTCGATCCATTCAATCCAGAGAACGAAAAGGAACCATGGATTGATGAGATGAACCTCCTCTACGTCGCGTGTACCCGCGCGATGCGAGTTCTTGCGGTCAACTCGACGATGTTGGAGATCATGAAAGAATTCGTCGACCGGCGTGACGGCCGCAAGCCAAATACCCCGATGGTTTTCAGGAAGAAACAGGTGGCTGCCGCGTAGTGCTCCTCGAGCATGCTTCGACTTTTGAAAATCACCCACTGATCACAGGAGATATTTTCATGCCCATTTCCAGCGACCAGGCAGCTTTGCTTCAGCAGCTGCGGAATCAAGGCTATGTAGTCTTGCTCGTTGAGCCGAGCGAAACTGAACACATCAATCGAGAAAGGTTGGAGAGCCGTTTGCGGGCCGATGCAGCGGATCACATTGAGGATCTGTTGTCCCTTGAGGCAGTCCAAATTCGTTGAGCTGACACGTAGCAAAAAAAGCCCGTTTCGAACGGGTTTTTTTATGAGCGGATTTTGGGATACTCGATAATACCACCCCTTCAATCGCGAGATCGTTTTCGCACCCTCGGCGTCGCTCCTGGTTAACATGGAGCGGAGGGGGAGGAGGGCATACGGTATAGCCGTAGTGAAGGGGTGGTATTATGAGGAATCCTAGATGACTGACGCAATTGTCTCCGCTTACGAGCGCTTGGTCGAAACCGTTGAGGCTTTCAATGAGAAGTGGCCCGCATTGGTTGTCGGCGGGATGATATGGCGCATCCCGCTCCTCACTGAACAGAGGACGCCATCTCGAATTAACGTCCAGGTACTGACAGGAACTGACGCGATCAAGGCCGCTGTAGAGGCGTTACGCGAGTTTGAGCGCGATCTCGGCCAGGCTCCAGGTACCGTGCTGCGTTTGCCGGGGTACTTTATCCTCTCCGGATCGATACTCGATGAGGGCAGGGCGGTGAACCGCTGCAAGAGCGAGCTGGTGGATGCGATCGAGGCTGAGCGAGTGTTTCGCAACGTTGCCGTCAGCCGCCGTTCCCACATCATGCGCCAGGCCCTGGGGAAAAATTTCTCCCTCAACCAGCTGAAGCGCGCAATCCAGGTTTTTGATGCTGCCCCAAGACAGATCACATTCACCTGGGCCGGTCACACCTCAGGAAAAGAGCGTGTCACTGTTGGCCACGTCCGTGAGGTGCTGCTCGCCGAGGCCCATGAAAAATCTATGGCCACCGGCGAGCCGGTGGTGAATAGCCCCCAGTGGATCGATCTGCGCAGCATTGCGAATATGGCTGAAACCGATATGCTGGATGTGCCAAAGCCCATCGCTCCGCATCCGCGGGCCATGCTGTGGTTTTCCGAGCGCAGCCGGTATGACGCAATGCTGCATGCCAACCTTCCATTCTTCGTACTCGATGGGCAACCCGCTGCAAGGATCGTTGGCCTCAAGAACTTCGATAGAGACTCGCGATCAGCAAAACGACCAGACGTAAAGCAACGGTTGCCGGCACTCCCTGGGGGGCGCTTTTTCGTAGCCTCATCCACTGCGGACCCAGTTGCTCAGGAGCCCGGCGCGCCAGAGACACCTGAGGTGCTATCGACGTACCGAGAGTCAGTAAAAGGCGTCGTTGATCAGTAGACTTACCCTTTATAAACAACAGCTTAGACTTCTTATAATCTTTGTTATGTTAAATTCGGTAGCAGCCTAATAATTAGGATGCGTCCTTTAGCCTCGCGCTTTGATGCTCTACCCAAATAGCTGGTGAACCACGTACGCTCTGCTGAGGCCGCTTGCATTCCGCCAGCTGCCTGAAATGGAGATCGAGAAGATGATGATTGATGGCGTTGAGAAACGAATTGAAGCCGGCGTGAATACGGCCCTGGACATGGTTGAGGTACTGGTTGCAGCTGGCCAGCCCCTCAAAGCTGCGATTGCCACCTCGCGAATACTCACGATGGAAGTTGTCCGCGAGTCTCTGGCAAAGAACCTGGCGAACAAAAGCGGCTCGGTGATTACTCACACCTTGGCCACTACGCCAGCCCATTCTGGTCCGGTACCGGCCCAGCACACTGCAAAAACGAAACAGCATCAGACCGTTGATTGATCATCGAGGCCGGCCGGGAGATCTTCACGATACACCCGGCCAGGCACGCAAAACTCGCTCCCTCACCTCACGCTTCCCGTCAGCACGGGCTGTAACGACCGCACAGCGCCCTGGAGGCTCAGGAAGGGTTAACCTGGCCCTGAAGGCTACAAAACGGGGTTTGGGGAGCAACGGAACAGAAAGTGCACTTAAGCCCTGCCATTTCCTCTCAGCGCCATAATCCAGGACCTTCATCTCCATCTCTCCTTGATTCCGTACTTAACTACGGAGATAGAGTCGGCTCGTGGGTAGAAAACCCGAGAGGAGGCTGTTATGAAATACCTAAGACTACTGCTGATAGTTGGTGCGACTCTGCTGTCATCCACCGTATGGGCCGAGAGCGGGAGCGACCGTTCAATCGAGCGAATCGCCGCTATGCGCGACAAGGCTGAGGCGGCCTTGGTGGCGGAAACCGCCAAGAAGATTGAGCAACTGGGGGCCACGGCGGCTGGCCGGGTCGAGGCGCAGCCCGGCTGTCCGCCTGCAAAGTAGAACATGAGCTGCTGATGCAGTACTAACCTGTGGCCTATGCAAGTGCTCCTTTGGCCATTCAGCGGCGCTCAATGAGCGCCGCTGTTTTGCCAAGCGCAAGCCGACCCCGGAGGTGCCTCACGCATCGGGAAATCCTCGGTTAACGCGCGGAGTCAGCGCAGTTCCTTTTCCCCCTGCAGCGAAACGATCAGCGGACAGGAAACCGTCCCGTGGCTCGCACAACAATCGTGAACCAGCCGCGCCAACACCGACTCGATCCGCCGCAGATCCGCGAGTTTCCCCCGCACATCCTCGAGCTTCTGCTCGGCGAGCACGCGCGCTTCGTCGCAGTGAGCGCCGTCATCCAATCGCAACAGCCCGGCCACCTCATCGAGGCTGAAGCCCAGTCGTTGCGCGGATTTGACGAATTTCACCCGGGCCACGTCCGCCTCGCCGTAGCGGCGAATGCTGCCGTAGGGCTTGTCCGGTTCGGGCAACAGCCCCTTGCGTTGATAGAACCGGATGGTTTCCACGTTGACCCCGGCCGCCTTGGCGAAGGCGCCGATGGTCAGGCTTTCCACAGTGTTTTCCATACTGCTTGACTCCGTACTTGACTACGGAAGTAACCTTAAACCATCGCTCACATGCTCGAAAGGAGAAATGCATGTCTGAACCATCAAACGGGCGCGCCCCTCTTGTCGCCGGGGGGCTTGCGGCGATTCTCGCCTCGACTTGCTGTCTTGGGCCGCTGGTTCTGATCGCACTGGGATTCAGCGGGGCCTGGATCGGCAACCTGACCGTGCTGGAACCTTACCGCCCGCTCTTCATCGGTGCGGCGTTAGTCGCGCTGTTCTTCGCCTGGCGACGCATTTTCCGCCCGGCTCAAGTCTGCAAACCGGGTGAGGTCTGCGCCGTGCCCCAGGTACGCACCACCTACAAGCTGCTGTTCGGGCTGGTAACGGCCTTGGTGCTGGTCGCGCTCGGCTTCCCCTACATCCTTCCCTTGTTCTACTGATCAGGAGTCCGCCATGAAAAAACTGCTTGCATCCTTCGCCCTCGCCACCCTAGTCGCCGCACCTGCCTGGGCGGCCACACAGACCGTCACCCTGTCGGTGCCGGGCATGACCTGCGCCGCTTGCCCGATCACGGTGAAGAAGGCGCTGACCAAGGTCGAGGGCGTGACCAAGGCCGAGGTGAGCTATGAGAACCGCGAGGCCATCGTCACCTTCGATGATGCCAAGACCAATGTCCAGGCGCTGACCAAGGCGACCGAGGACGCCGGCTACCCGTCCAGCGTCAAGCAGTAGGCGGGCATTCCGATGGCAAACCCTTTCAATTTGTTCACGCGGATCGGTGACAAAGCCGGGTCCGTTGGCGTGCTGATTTCTGCCATAGGCTGTGCCTCGTGTTTCCCCGCCCTTGCCGGTCTGGGGACCGCGATCGGTCTGGGCTTTCTGAGCCAGTGGGAAGGCCTGTTCATCACCACGCTGCTGCCGTTATTTGCCGGGCTGGCCCTGCTCGTCAATGCCCTCGGCGGGTTCAGTCACCGGCAGTGGCGACGCGCTGCGCCTGGCCTGATCGGCCCGGCCCTGGTGCTGATAGCGGTGTATTTGATGCTGGCTCACGGCTGGCGGAGCGGCTGGCTGCTCTATATCGGCCTGGCCCTCATGTTTGGGGTGTCCATCTGGGATCTCGTGTCGCCCGCCCACCGCCGTTGCTCCCCGACGTCCTGTCCGACTCCGCCAAAATGAAGGAATAACACTATGACCAAACTACAAATCGTCGGCATGACCTGCGCCTCCTGTGTCGAGCATGTGAAAGAGGCCTTGGAGAAGATCCCCGGCGTGCATCGGGCGGATGTTTCCTACGCCAGCGGGAAGGCCGAACTGAAGGTCGACGAGGGCGTAAGCCGTGAACAGATGCAGGCCGCCGTCGAGGCCCTGGGGTATCGAGCGGCGTTCGAAGACGCCACGGCACCTACCCGCTCAGGCCTGCTCGACAAGGCGCGGGGCTGGTTGAGCGGCAGCATTGGCGCCGGGAAAGATGGCGACAGGCTCCACGTGGCGGTCATCGGCAGCGGTGGCGCCGCCATGGCGGCCGCGCTCAAGGCGGTGGAAGGCGGTGCGCGCGTCACCCTGATCGAGCGCGGCATCATCGGCGGCACCTGCGTCAACGTTGGCTGCGTGCCCTCCAAGATCATGATTCGCGCCGCGCATGTGGCCCATCTGCGCCGCGAGAGCCCGTTCGACGCCGGACTGTCCACCACGAGCCTGACCGTCCTGCGCGAGCGGTTGCTCGCCCAGCAACAGGGTCGTGTCGACGAACTGCGCCACGCCAAGTACGAAGGCATTCTGGAGAGCACCCCGGCCATCAGCGTGCTGCGTGGCACCGCCCGTTTCCAGGACGGCCACACGCTCCGCGTGGAACTGGCCGAGGGTGGCGAGCGCATCGTAGCCTTCGACCGCTGCCTGGTTGCCACCGGCGCAAGCGCGGCCGTTCCACCGATTCCAGGGCTGAAAGACACGCCGTACTGGACCTCAGACGAGGCGCTGGCGAGCGACACAATCCCTAAGCGGCTCGCCGTGATCGGCGCCTCCGTAGTGGCGGTGGAACTGGCGCAGGCCTTCGCCCGGTTGGGTAGCGAGGTCACGATCCTGGCACGCAGTGCGATGTTCTTCCGCGAAGACCCGGCCATCGGCGCGGCGGTGACAGAGGCCTTCCGTATGGAGGGCATCGAAGTGCTGGAGCAAACGCAAGCCAGCCAGGTGTCCCACGCCAACGGGGAGTTCGTACTGACCACCAACCATGGTGAGTTACGTGCCGACCAACTGCTCATTGCCACCGGGCGCTTGCCGAACACCCAGGGCATGAATCTGGACGGCGCCGGCGTGAAGCTGGACAAGCGCGGTGGCATCCAGATCGACCAGGGCATGCGCACCAGCGCAGCGGATATCTATGCGGCCGGCGACTGCACCGACCAGCCGCAGTTCGTCTATGTGGCGGCTGCTGCTGGCACCCGCGCGGCAATCAACATGACCGGCGGCGAGGCAACGCTCAATCTCGACGTCATGCCGGCCGTGGTGTTTACCGATCCGCAAGTGGCCACCGTCGGCTACAGCGAAGCCGAAGCGCACCACGCGGGGATCGAAACCGACAGCCGCACCTTGACCTTGGACAACGTGCCGCGCGCGTTGGCCAACTTCGACACGCAGGGTTTTATCAAACTGGTCGCCGAAGCGGGTTCCGGCCGATTGCTCGGCGTGCAGGCGGTGACTGCGGAAGCGGGTGAACTGATCCAGACGGCGGCTCTTGCCATTCGCAACCGTATGACCGTGCAGGAACTGGCTGACCAGTTGTTCCCCTACCTGACGATGGTCGAGGGCCTGAAACTCGCCGCACAGACCTTTAACAAGGACGTCAAACAATTGTCCTGCTGCGCAGGGTAATGAGAGAGCGAGGTTGAAGCATGAGCAACACGGCAGGCGAACTCGGTAGGTGCGACAGCCTACGCAAGACATGGCAGGTGGTCAGCTTCTGGGGGCTGCCTGCCGTCGTGGCGACGATAGCAATTGTTCTGGCGGATCGACGCCCTGCGTTGTTCCTGGCAGCAAACGCCGCGCTGGTCGTGATGGGCGGCGCCTGCCTGGTCAACGCCGCGCGCTGTCGCCGCCTGCACTGCTACATCACGGGCCGTATTTCCTGATGCTCGCGCTGGGTGCGCTGCTGGCTTATGGGTTTGCCCCAAACGGCGAGTATCTCTCCCGGCTGTGGTTGCTCCTGGCACTAGGGGTTACGCCATTGCTCATCTGGCTACCTGAACGCCTAGCCGGAAGGAAATATCTGAGCGCCCTAGTTTGCGGGGAAGACCGGGAGTGTCGGTGATGAATGCCTACACCATATCCAGACTGGCCGAGGACGCGGGCGTCAGCGTGCATGTGGTGCGCGACTATGTGCTGCGTGGCTTGCTGCACCCCGCGCGGCGCACGGAGAGCGGTTACGGCATTTTCGATGAGCGGTCCCTGGCGCGTCTGCGCTTCGTGCGCGCCGCCTTCGAGTCTGGTATCGGGCTCGACGAATTGGCACGGCTCTGCCGGGCGCTCGATGCGGACGATGGCGCCGACTTGATCGGCTGCGTCGAGTGCCTGCTCCGGCTAGTCACGGCACGGCAGGCGGCCTTAGCCGCAGTGGCAACCCAGCTGGCCGGGCTGACTCATTGCGCCGGCGAAGGTTCTGCCTATGCGTAACGCCGATCACGTTGAGTCAAGCAAGGTCTTCCGCTGGCGTGCTTACACCTGGGGCGTGCTCGCCGCGCTCACCTGCCCTTGCCATCTGCCGGTGCTGGCATTGCTGCTTTCGGGGACAGCGGCCGGCGCGTTCGTCAGCGAGCAGTGGAGCCTCGCGACGCTCGTGCTGGCGGTTTTCTTCATCCTCTTCCTGCGAGCGGCATTGCAGGCCTTTCGGAAGCGACCGTGACCCGCTCGGAGCACGGCGCGACCACCACTGCCGAGTTGGGCAGGGAGGCTGCAGGTCGATCGGCGCTCAGTCACGGGGGGAAAGCGTTGCTAGGTTTTCTTGGACGATGGAGGAACCCCCATCATGAACACAAACAACACCTCCACCATCAGCTGCTGCGAATGCTGCAAGGACATTCCCCTTGACGCCGCACTGACGCCGGAAGGTTCCGAGTATGTCGTGCACTTCTGTGGCCTGGAGTGCTATCAGCGTTTCATGTCGCGAGCAGATAAGAGGGCGGCATCCGAGCCTGATCACCCCTGCACACAAAAGGTCAGTACCCGTCAGGACGGCTAATTCGCGCTGCACCGGAAAAGTGGCTCTTGCTGGTCGCAGAAAGCGTGAGCCCGAGGACTCCGTCAGTCGCAATCCGTCTGAGCTGGAAGTGGCATCGAGTGCGGTGCCCGGCCGATTTCGAACCCAGGCCGTTACACCTACTGGTCGTCGTCCGGATTGCGCAGCGGCCGCAGTTCGCCGCGGGTAACCTCTTCCGGCACCGCGAAGGAGTAACGGCCCAGCATGTTGATGTGCTCGTGGATCAGTGGCGAGAGCCGCGCGACATCCTCCTCCAGCACCGGGTAGCCGTGCTGCCTGAGCCGTTCTACGGCCGCCGTCATGTAGAGGGTGTTCCACAGCACGATGATGTTCACCACCAGGCCGAGGGCGCCGAGCTGGTCCTCCTGGCCTTCGCGGTAGCGCTGGCGCAGCTCGCCGCGTTTGCCGTGGAACACGGCGCGGGCCAGGCTGTGGCGGCCTTCGCCCCGGTTCAGCTGGGTCAGGGTGGCGCGGCGCTTGGACTCGTCGTCGATGTAGGTCAGGGTGTGCAAGGTCTTCTCGATGCGACCGAACTCAGCCAGCGCCTGGGCCAGGCGGGTGGGACGATCCCCTGTTTGCAGGGTGCGCATGATGCCGGTGGCCGGCACTCGGCCGAGCTTGAGCGAGCCGGCCAGGCGTAGCAGGTCGTCCCAGTGCTCGGCGATCAGATCGAGCTTGACCGACTGCCGGGCCAGGCCGTTGAGTTTGCCGTAATCCGCCTCCGGGCGCGTGCGCCAGAAACGGGTACCGCCAACGTCGGCCAGGCGCGGGCTGAAGTGGTAGCCGAGCAGGCGGAACAGCCCAAACACCACATCGCTGTAGGCCCCGGTGTCGGTCATGATCTGCGTCGGCTGCAACTCGGTCTGCTGTTCCAGCACCACGGCCAGCAGCACCAGGCTGTCGCGCAGGGTGCCGGGCACGGTGATGGCGTTGAGGCCGGAGAACTGATCGGAAATCAAGTTGTACCAGGTGACGCCCCGGCCGGTGCCGAAATACTTCGGGTTGGGGCCAGCATGCACGGTGCGCACCGGTACCACGAAGCGCATGCCATCGGCGGAGGCGACCTCGCCGCCGCCCCAGACCTGGGCCAGCTCCAGTTGGCTCTGCGCCCCCACCAGAATGGCGTTTGCCACTGACAGCGTGTCGTCACGGATATAGTTCTGGCTGACCCAGGACAGCCGGTCGCGGCGTAGCGCCTGATTGTCGGTGCGGATCAGCGGCTCCAGGCCGGTGTTGCAGGCCCCACCCAGCAGCACCGCGCAGAGGCTGGTGACCAGGTTGTCGGCCCGCGCATTGCGCTCGGACACATGGGTGAAGGCCTCGGCGAAGCCGGTGCGAGCGGCGATTTCCAAGAGGATTTCCGGCAGATCGACACGCGGCATCAGATCAGCCACGGCTGCTCGCAGTTGCAGCAGCGAGTTCGGCTCCTCCAGCTTGTCCAGTGTGCCGAGCGAGAGCTCGGTCTTGCCCTCGGCGTTCTCGCTCAGCTGGATCGCGGGGTTGTCGGGTAGGCGGGCCGCGACCGCCTGCCAGGTCGCATCCAACTCGGCGCTCAGCGCATCCAAGGTGGTGCCGGCGTCAATGGTCAGGCCCAGCGAGCGGCAGATGATCGGCCGCGCCGCCAGCCATTCGGCACCGTCGAGCAGGCCGAGACGCGGGTCGGCATAGCGCCAACTGGGCGAGACGAACACGTCGCGCCGGCGCAGGGCCGTGCGCAGCGCATCGAGCGTGCAGAACACATAGGCGCCCATGTCGAGGGAGCCATCCTCGCGGGTAATGTGCTTCTGCCAAGCCTTGGCCACGATCTCCTGCGGCGCGTCATCCTCCGGTTTCCGGCGGGGCAGGTTCAGCTGCAACCAATCCAGGCCGGCGACCACGCCTTTGCCGGCCGGGCTGAAGCCGAAGCGGATGTGCTTGAGCAGGTCGGGCAGGAAACGGCGCACACTGCGGTAGCGCGCCTCCAGGGCGAGAAAATACACATCGTCAACCGGGCGGATCAGCGCATTGACATCTTCCAGGGCTTTCTCCAGCGAGGCCCTCGGCAGGTCGTTGAACAGCCGGGCGCGCACGTTGTCATCGCTGATTGAGCTGTCCAGCACGACCTTGCACGCGGCGGCGAGCGTCGCCGCCGAGCGATCCAGGTCTTTCAGGCTGCGCATGCGGGCTTTCTTGTCGGCCTTCTCCGCGTTGCTGAACAGGTCGCGTAACAGCGCTTCCAGGACCTCCAGGGCGTCGTCGTGCGCGGTGGCCTCCAGGCACAGGGCGAACGCCACCAGTGTCGCCATCCGCCGCGACGCCGGCAGCCGGTTGATCGCCGTGACCTTGGCGGTGTTGGCGAAGCGAGCCAGGGCCGCGATACGGCTGGGCGGGATGTGCGCCGCCGCTGGCAAGGCGATGCCGATGCCGCGCACGTCATCAAGCCGGCGCAGCGCCCGAATCAGTGCGGGGCCACTGACCATCACCGGGCCGGAGCGCAGTTGATCCAGCCGGGAACTGCGGTTGCCTTCGGCGACCAGCAGCAAGTCCTGTAGCTGCTGCCGTTGCGCCTCGCTCACACTGCGGCCAAGGGTTAGCCAGAGGCGTTCTTCGACCCGGCTGCGCAGTTGGGCGATGAACCGTTCCAGAACGGTGACGCCGGGCAGTAAAACCTTGTGCGTCAGCAACCAGGTCGTCGCCCGATTGAACAACTCGCCAGGACGATCTGTCCCTGTCCAACAGAGCGCATACAGCCAGCGGGCAAGTCGAAAGCCGACGCTGGAATCAGCAAACACCCGATAGCCGTAACGCTCCTGAATCTCGGCGGCATGACGTTGACGTTGGCGGGTTTCGGCATAGGCCAGGATACAAGTTGGATCGGTAATGCCTAACTGGCGACTGAGCGCTTGCAGCACCTCTTGGGGGACGGCTGAAAAGTCGTCGGGAAAAGTGCCCAGGTAGCGGATGCTGGTCAGTTGGGTGGCGTAGCCAAGGCGGTTGTGCTCGCCGCGCAGCGGTAGGAGGATTTTGTGGTCGTCGTCGCTCAGGTGGAAGTAGCGTTCCAGCTCCTCACGACTGGGGGCATCGACATAGCGGCCAAAACCGTCGCGTTGCTCCTGGGTCAGAAAACCGACCGGCATCGATCACAGCACCTCGGCGCAGAACACGGCGGGCGTGACAATCCGCGTGCGTTCGATGTGCCCGCGTTGCAGCAGGCCGGCGCGGCGATCACCGGTCACCAGGTAGTCCGCATCGCCTGCCAGGGCCATGGCCAGCAGAAACGAGTCATCCGGATCATCGGCTTCGACCTCGATGGTCAGACGCTCCAGTACCACAGCCCGTTGCAGGTTATTGATCATGGCTCCCACTTTGGCGGGCTGAAGGATGGCCTGGAGCTTGGGGTAGCGGCTGGCTCGGCGGATTTCATCGAGCTGCATCCGCGAGGTCACTACCTCGAAACGCGCCGCCCGCCAGGCACGGTAGATCGCATCGGGCGCGCCATGCGGCGAGATCAGTGCGCTGAACAGGATGTTGGTATCCAACACGACCCGCATCAGCGCTTACGTGCCCAGTCGAGCGCTTCGTCAACCGCTTCGGTCAGCTCTGCCTCGCTCAGATGGGCATTAGCGGCCTTGGCCTGTTCGGCCGTCAGTTCCAGGATGTGGGCCCGCACCGCCTCTTCAATGAAGCGCGACAGGTCGCCTTTCCGGCCACCGCCCTGGCTGGCCAGAAACATCCGAAGCGACTGGTCGGTGTCGGCCGAGACGGCGACATTCCAGCGAATCGTATTCATGGCGTTCCCCGCTAGTAGGTGTTTGTGTGTTTATACGCCAATCACAAAGGGCTATGCAATGGTTCAAAAAAACCTTCGTTTTGCCGAACTTTAAGTGGACAGGAATCGGCTGGTTAACCTACCTGCGCTACGGTTCAAATAACTGGTACGCTTAATCAAAGTTCAACTATTACTAACGTAGTCGAGTAAACGGTACTTTTGATGAAGATCGGTTATGCGCGGGTGAGCACTCGGGATCAGAACGCCGACCTCCAGGTCGATGCCCTGAAACAGGCCGGGTGCGAACGCATCTATCAAGACATCGCCAGCGGCGCGAAAAGCGCCCGGCCGGAGTTGGACAAGTTGCTAGCCCATGTTCGAGCGGGCGACACCGTGGTGATCTGGAAGCTGGATCGCCTCGGGCGCTCCCTCAAACACCTGGTCGAGCTGGTCGGCGAGCTGGCAGAGCGCAAGGTCGGCTTGCAGAGCCTGAATGACCCAATCGACACCACCCACGCCCAAGGTCGCTTGGTGTTCAACCTGTTTGCCTCGCTGGCCGAGTTCGAGCGCGAGCTGATCCGCGAGCGGACTCAGGCGGGTTTGTCGGCCGCGCGGGCGCGGGGCCGGATCGGTGGCCGTCCCAAGGGCCTCCCAGCCAAGGCCGAGGCCACCTCCATGGCGGCCGAGACGCTGTACCGCGAGGGCCGCCTGAGCGTCAGCGCCATCGGCGAGAAGTTACACATCTCCAAGAGCACGCTGTACAGCTACCTGCGCCATCGTGGTGTTGAGATCGGCGCACACCAGAAGAGCGCCCAGCCGCGAGGTCAGCAACGCAATGTCGCGTCGCCGGCAGAGCCCGCCGCCGAGCAGGTGGCCACCGTCACGCTGCGCCTGGCGGTGGTGAACAACAGCAAGTTCGTTCGCGGCCGGAAACGGGCCAAGGAAAATATCGAGCGCTACTGCTTGGAGCCCTACAGTATGAAACGGCTGGAGTCGGGCAACTACGAACTGGCCATTCCGTATCGGAGCGACGATGAGCTGGACAAGACCGTGCATGACTTGCTGACCGAGATCAGCCAGGAAGCCGACATGCGCAACTGCTTTATCGAAGCCGATGCCTGGGAAGAAGGCTCTGAACGGCGCTGGTAGGGCTTAAGTGCACTTTCTGTTCCATTGCTCCCCAAACCCCAGGATGGCGGCCAGCCCGCCAGTGAAGAGCGCGCCGCGCCCGTTTTGAGGTTCAGACATACGTTTGTCCTTTCGAATCTGAATTGGATAGCTTAAGCTTACTTCCGTAGTTATGTACGGAGTCAAGCGATATGGAAAACAATTTGGAGAACCTGACCATTGGCGTTTTCGCCAGGACGGCCGGGGTCAATGTGGAGACCATCCGGTTCTATCAGCGCAAGGGCTTGCTCCCGGAACCGGACAAGCCTTACGGCAGCATTCGCCGCTATGGCGAGACGGATGTAACGCGGGTGCGCTTCGTGAAATCAGCCCAGCGGTTGGGCTTCAGCCTGGATGAGATCGCCGAGCTGCTGCGGCTGGAGGATGGCACCCATTGCGAGGAAGCCAGCAGCCTGGCCGAGCACAAGCTCAAGGACGTGCGCGAGAGGATGGCTGACCTGGCGCGCATGGAGGCCGTGCTGTCTGATTTGGTGTGCGCCTGCCATGCGCGGAAGGGGAACGTTTCCTGCCCGCTGATTGCGTCACTGCAAGGGAAGAAAGAACCGCGCAGTGCGGACGCGGTGTAGCCCGAGGGAACTACGCCTTAGCGTGCTTTATTTTCCGTTTTCTGAGGCGACTCCAACGTCAGAAAAGACCGTGCGGTCGACTTTTGATATTTCGTGCTGTCGCCTTCTGAAAGTGACAGCGGCACGGGAATCAAGGCATTGCGATTCTCGAAAATAGTTCTTGAAATTCTATTCTTGATTGCATATCATCTCAACGAGTTTCGATAAGAAAGGATGCCCATGCGACCGTCTGTTGTGCTTGACATGAAGCGAAGCGCAGTGCGTGAAGCGGTAGGCCGCTTTCGCGCCGCGAACCCGCGCGTCTTCGGCTCGGTGCTGCATGGCACCGACCGGGATGGCAGCGACCTCGACCTGTTGGTCGATGCGCTGCCCGGTGCCACGTTGTTGGACTTGGGCGATTTGGAAGAAGAACTGAAATCGCTGCTCGGCGTTGACGTCGATCTGCTGACTCCCGGCGACCTGCCGCCGAAGTTCCGGGCCAAGGTGCTCGCGGAGGCGCAACCGATATGAGCGAGAACCGCCTGCCCGATTACCTCGACCACATTCAGCAGGCCGCAACCGATGCGCGCAGCTTCGTGGAAGGGATGGCCAAGGACGACTTCTTGGCCGACAAGCGCACCCAGCAGGCCGTCATCATGAGCCTGATCGTCATCGGCGAGGCGGCCACAAAGGTGATGGATGGCTACGTCGAGTTCACCCAGGCGCATGCCGACGTGCCGTGGCGCAGCATGCGCAATATGCGTAATCGCATGGCTCACGGCTATTTCGACATCAACCTCGATGTGGTGTGGGAGACGGTACAGGAATGGCTGCCGGCGTTGCTCCAGCAATTGCCCGCCGTGCGTCAGGATGCCGACGATGAAGACCGTAACGACAAAGGCATGGAGCCATGACCAATCAAGCCGCCGATGTTCGGCCCCTCTGGCGTGTTCGATCCCGCGACCTATGAGCCGCGCTCGGGCAAGACCTTCTGGATGGCCGCAACGGACGTGAGTTCGCTGGTGGGCAAGGAGGCAGCAGCCGACACGCTCATCGGCAACTGCACGACCGCACGACCAGCCTCCCGTTCAAATTCGAGTTAGAACTCATATCCAGCCTGTCTGGGGGCACTGTGAAAGAGGGATCTCCGATGACTGTTGAATCGAGAATATTTTCTGTAGCCGAGTATGTTCAGCCGTCCGAAGGCGAGCCTATTCGTTCCGTTGTGCTTGAAACCCGAGACTCAATTATCGTGGTTTGGCATGTCCATCCCGGGCAGGAAATTGCGGCTCACATTCATCCTCACGGCCAAGACACGTGGACTGTTTTGTCGGGAATGGCTGATTACTTTCAGGGCAATGGGATTGTTCGTGCCCTCAGGGAAGGTGAGATAGCCGTGGCAAGACCGGGCCAAGTGCACGGGGCGCGAAATACAGGTACCGAGCCATTTGTGTTCGTCTCGGTTGTGGCATCAGCCAATGCCGGTTTCGTATTGGCTGAGCGATAGAGCCCAATCTCTGGAGTTGGTCCAATGAGCGGTCGGGGAGATAGGTAACAGACATGCAGCGGACACGGCTGCTAAACCAGGTCGCAAACCTCCTTGCGTCGCAGCGTGCCGCAAGCGACGCGATCAATCGAATGGGGTCGGCATGAGACTGAACACCATCCAGTTCCCGACCGCGTAGCCGCCTGTCCTGCCGATCAGGTCTTGACCATCGACGCCTGGGATCAGTCCTGAATGTTCTTGGAGACCACTACGTTATGAGCCGCAGCCGCCGCAAAACACCCATCGTCGGGCACACGACCTGCGGCAGCGAGCGCGAGGACAAGAAGCTCTGGCATCAGCGCTGGCGCACCCGTGAGCGCACGGCGCTGACCAGCGCGTCGCCCGAAGCCCTGAGCGCCCATCTGCCCCTGCTGGAAAACCAGGCCAGCAGCGTCTGGTCGATGGGCAAGGATGGCCGCTCCTACTGGCCCGTCAAGCGCCAGGCCGCCACGGCGGATCGCATCGCCAATCACAAGGGACGCAACCCGCAAGAACGCGCCTCCCTGAAAAAGCGCCTGCTGCGCAAGTGGATGAGCAAATGAAGCTCTCCTTCCATCAGCACATTGCGCTGTTCTGGATGATCGGTGCTCCGGGCGTCTTCGCGCCCGTGATCGAGAACGCCAAGCGGCCCGATGCCGGCGCCGTCATGGCGTGGGGTGTCGCGATCGTGGCGGTGATGATCCTCTTCACCCCTTTGCTGCTGCGCTGTCCACCATTCCGGCGCTGGTATGGCCGGACGGATGCGCTGTCGGAGCGGCAGCGCCAGGCGCTTGCCGAGCGCGGCCTGCGCCGCTACTACCAGACCGCTTTCGATGACGGCTACGTGCCCCGCGTGATGCCCTACGTGTGGCGCATCATCTGGACGGTCGGCGGGTTGATGGCTGTGACCGCCGTACTGCCTACCAACACCGGACGGCCAGCCTTCGATGCCTTGGTGGTCTTCTCGACCTGGTATCCGATAGGCGTGATGCTGCTGGTTTTCGCGTCGAGGCCCCTTGGCCGGTTGATTCGCCAAAGAGCACAGGAGCGGCGGAAATGAGCACGTCAACCATCGAGGCGCTGGCCAGCGCCTGGGCAAGGATTGCCGAGGAAGCGGAATTCCCCGCTGACTACGAGGGGACTGCCACACCACAAGCGCATCGGGCTAGCGAAGCTATTCAGGAGCAGATTCGGGAGCGCATCGTCGCCACCAACGACATGCGGCTGTTCAGCCTGCTGCACCTGCTGGGTCAGGCGTCGCTGCGCATGGAGCAAGCGCTGTGGCCGGAGGATTACGAGCGGATGACGCGCGAGGTTGAGGAAGCCCTGCGGCAAGCCACCGACGCCAACGCCAGATCGTACACCCACGAAGAAGTGATGCAGGCGATGCAGGAACGCATCGACCGGGCGCGAGACAAGCCATGTTGATTGGCTATGCGCGCGTCTCGACGCAGGATCAGAACCTGGAGCTGCAACGCGAAGCCTTGAGCAAGGCCGGATGTAAAAAGGTCTTCGAGGACAAGGTGAGTGGCACGCGGGCAGACCGGCCTGGCTTGGCCAAGACGCTCGAAATGCTGCGCGAAGGCGATACTTTGGTCGTCTGGAAGCTCGACCGGCTGGGCCGGTCGGTCAAGCAACTGGTCGATCTGGTCGGCGATCTGCACAAGCACGGTGTCCAGTTCAGGAGCCTCACCGACTCCATCGACACCGGCACACCATCCGGGCGGTTCTTCTTCCACGTCATGGCGAGCCTTGCCGAAATGGAGCGCGAGCTGACCGTCGAGCGCACCCGCGCCGGGCTGGAAGTCGCCAAGCAGCTCGGCCGCAAAGGCGGCCGCAAGCCGAAGATGACCGACAGCAAGATCGAGTCGGCCAAGAAGCTGCTGGCCAGCGGGGTGCCGCCCAAGGACGTGGCCAAGAACCTCGGCGTGTCCATTCCGACGCTGTACCGCTGGGTGCCAGCCTCCACGCACGCTTAGCGTGCTTTATTTTCCGTTTTCTGAGACGACCCCATGCTCACCATTGTTCGACGCAGCCACGCCCTGGCCGCGCTGCTGTTTGCTGGATTGCTGGGGGTTTCACTGGCGTCATTGGCCAACGAAGCGGTTGACACACGCAGCACCGTGACCGATTTGCTCGGGCGCAAGGTCAAGGTAAACCTGCCAGTCAAACGGGTGATTCTCGGCGAAGGCCGCCAGTTGTACCTGGTGGCGGCGCTGGACACGCAAAACCCCATCGAGCGTATCGTCGGCTGGCGCAAGGACCTCATCCAGTCCGATCCCGACACCTACAACGCCTACCTGCGCAAGTTTCCGGGCATTGCCGACATCCCCACCTTCGGCGGGTTTGAAGACGGCACCTTCGACATCGAGCAAGCGATCTCGCAGCGCCCCGATGTGATTGTCCTCAATATCGAGGCCCAGCACGCGACCGAAGATGCGCGCTACATCGAGAAGCTCGACGCCCTGGGCATTCCCGTGGTGTACGTCGACTTTCGCAACTACCCGATGCAGAACACCGAGCCGACCATGCGCCTGTTCGGCCAATTGTTCGGCAAGGAGCAACGCGCCGAAGCGTTCATCGCGTTCCGCAACCAGCAGATTCGCCGGGTCACCGACGTGATTGCCGCGCACCAACCTGCGCGCCCCAAGGTGTTCATCGAGCGCATCGGCGGCTACACCGACGATTGCTGCCTGAGCTTTGGCAACGAGAACTTTGGCCGCTTCGTCGAAATGGCCGGCGGCGACAACATCGCCAGGGACATCATCCCCACGACCTTCGGCCAGTTGAACGCCGAGCAGGTGATCGTCGCCAACCCTGACCAGATTGTCGTGACCAGCGCCAACTGGGAAGCCTTCGCCCCGGGCGGGCATTGGGTGGGTGTGGGTCCGGGCGCGGACATGGCCGAGGCCCGACGCAAACTGGCCTGGTACACCGGTCGCCCGGCCTATGCCGGAATCAAGGCGCAGGACAGCCAGGCCTTCCACGCCATCTGGCACCAGTTCTACAACAGCCCCTATCAGTTCGTGGCCATCCAGCAACTGGCCAAATGGTTTCATCCGACGCTGTTTGCAGACCTCGATCCGCAAGCCGCGTTTCGCGAGTTGCATGAGCGCTTCCTGCCGGTGCCCTACGAGCCTGGCTATTTCGTCAGCCTGGGCGAACCCGAGATCAAGCCATGAATGCGATCAACGATACGATGGTCCAGCGCGACACCTACCGCCGCCTGGTGGTGCGCAAACGCCTGATCCTCGGCGCCCTGACGCTGCTGTTGTTGGGCAGTGTGTTGCTTGACCTGGCCCTGGGCCCGGCCAGCTACAGCCTGGGCGAAGTGCTCGGTGCGCTGCTTTCACCGGACAGCGCCGCGCCGCAGGTGCGGGTGGTGATGTGGGATATTCGCCTGCCCGTGGCACTGATGGCGGTCGCCGTGGGCGCGGCGTTATCGCTGGCCGGGGCGCAGATGCAGACCATCCTCAACAACCCGTTGGCCAGCCCGTTCACCCTGGGCATTTCCGCGGCAGCCAGTTTCGGCGCCGCCATGGGGCTGGCGTTCGGTGTGGCGCTGTTTCCGCTGGCAGCGCAGTACATGGTGCCGGCCAACGCGTTCATCATGGCCATGCTCTGCGCCCTGCTGATCCACTTCTTGAGCCTGCGCCGTGGCGTCACCGCCGAAACCATCGTGCTGCTCGGCATTGCCCTGGTGTTCACGTTCAACGCGTTGCTCGCACTCGTGCAGTTTTTTGCCACCGAGCAAGCCGTGGCCGCCGTCGTGTTCTGGACCATGGGCAGCCTGACCAAGGCGACCTGGCCCAAGCTGGGCGTGATCTGTGTGGTGATCCTGATCACCCTGCCGATTTTCGCCAGGCGCACCTGGGCGCTCACCGCCCTGCGGCTGGGGGATGACAAGGCGGCCAGCTTCGGTATCAACGTGCGCAGCCTGCGTTTCCAGACGCTGATCATGGTCAGCCTGCTCGCTGCGTTTCCCGTGGCCTTCGTCGGCACCATCGGCTTTATCGGGCTGGTCGGCCCGCACATCGCGCGGATGCTGATTGGCGAAGACCAACGTTTCTTCCTGCCGGCCTCGTTGCTCACCGGCGCACTGATCCTGTCGGCGAGTTCGGTGGTCAGCAAAACCCTGATCCCCGGCGCGATTTTCCCCATCGGCGTGGTCACGTCCCTGATCGGCGTACCGTTCTTTATCTCTCTGATTCTCGGCGCAAAGAAAAACTCATGGTAACGATCCAGCTGCAAGACCTCGGCGCCAGCTATGGCCAGCGCACGATCATCAGCGGTGTGACCACCACCGAGTTTGTCGGCGGCCAGGTGGTCGCCGTGGTCGGGCCCAATGCCGCAGGTAAATCGACCCTGTTCAAACGCATGGCAGGGCTGATCGACGGGCCCGGCGAGGTAAAGCTGCAAGGCGCGGAAAAAGGCATGAAAGGCATCAGCTACATGCCCCAGGGCCTCAACGCCAGCGCCCGTTTGACCGTGTACGAATCGGTGCTGCTGGCGCGCAAGCAACTGACACCGGGTTGGGTGGTCCACGATGACGAACTGAAACTGGTCGATGAGATCCTCGACGCCCTGGGCATTACGCCGCTGTCATTCCGCAACCTGGGTGAACTCAGCGGCGGCCAGCAACAACTGGTCTCAATCGCCCAGACGCTGGTGCGCGAACCGCAGATCCTGCTGATGGACGAGCCCACCAGCGCCCTCGACATGCACCGCCAGGTCCAGGTGCTGAACTTCATGCGCGACCTGGCGCGAAAGCGCGAAGTCATCGTGTTCATCGCCATCCATGACCTGAACCAGGCCTTGCGCTTCGCCGATCAGGTGCTGGTCATCGCCGATGGCACCGCTCAGGGCAGCGGCCCGAGCCATGAAGTGATCAACGAGCAGATGCTGCGCGCGGTGTACAAGGTCGAGGCGCGCATCGAACGCTGCAGCCGTGGGCAGCACCATATCCTGATCGACGATATCGTCTGAACCGCTACGGCTGCAGCCCTTCCAGCGCCGTGCCGACCGCTTCCAGTAGCAAGTGCGCATGCTCCTGTTCGAAGGCCAGCAGCGGGCGAATCTTCAGCACGTTTTCCAGCGGCCCGGCAGCACTGATCAATACGCCCTGCTCGCGCATCGCGTTGACCACCTGACGGGTCTGCGTGGCGGCAGGCGCTTTTGTGGCGCGATCGGTCACCAGCTCGACCCCCAGGAACATCCCGGCACCGCGCACATCGCCGATGATCGGGTAACGCTCGGCCAGCTCCCGCAACCCCGTCAACAGACATTCACCCAGGGTGTGCGAGCGCTGCTGCAACTGTTCGTCACGGATGACGTCCAGCACGGCCTGCCCCGCTGCGCAGGACACCGGGTTGCCGCCAAAGGTGTTGAAGTAGCGCATGTTCTGGCCAAAGTGATCGACCACTTGCGCTCGACCGACCAGGCCGGCGATGGGGTGGCCGTTGCCCATCGGCTTGCCCAGGGTCAGGAGGTCGGGGCGCACGTCGTGCCGCTGGAAACCCCACATGTTCAGGCCAGTGCGGGCGAAGCCGGACTGGACTTCATCGGCGATGTACAACAGGCCTTCGGCCTGGGCCAATGCGATCCCTTCGGCGATGCAGCCGGTTGGGCCCGCAAAGACGCCATCGCTGGCGAAAATGCCGTCGAGCAGGATCGCCGCCGGACGAATGCCGTGTTTGCGCAGGTCATCGATGGCCGCACGGACGTCAGCCACGAAGGTCGAGGCCACTTGATCCGCACCCAGCCGATAAGCATCGGGGGCGCGAACGGTGCGCACGTGGGGTGGCAGAACCATGCTCGGGCCGAGCGACGGAGAAAGCTCGGCGATATCACCCGTGACGCCATGATACGCGAAGCGGGTGATGATCACGCCGGTGCCGCCGGTAAACTGTTTGGCGATGCGCAACGCCAGATCGTTGGCCTCGCTGCCGGTGCACGTAAACATGACCCGCTCGAGGTACTCGGGAAAGGTGCCCAGCAGTTGCTCGGCGTAATCGAGCATGCCCTCCTGCAAGTAGCGAGTGTGGGTGTTGAGTTGCCCGGCCTGCCGGCTGATCGCCTCGACCACCCGGGGATGACAATGCCCCACCGACGCCACGTTATTGTAGGCATCCAGATACCGCCGGCCTTGTTCGTCGTACAGCCACACGCCCTCGCCGCGCACCGTGTGCAAGGGGTGTTCGTAGAACAGTCGATAGGCCGGGCCGAGCAACCGTGCCCGGCGTTCGACAAGGCGTTTTTCCTTGTCTGACAGGCGATCGGCATCTTCAGAAGTGAAACCGTTGATCATGCTCATGCGCCAACCTCCTGGGTGCAAGCGGCAAGGATTCTGTCGTGGATCTCGGCGGGTGCCATTGCGGACAATCCCGCCAGGGCATCCTGGGCGCGGTATGAGTTGCGCAGGATGTACTCGCGATTGTCCGGGTGCAGGTCGGCCCGCCAATAATTGATGCACAACGACAACGCCAGGCGTGTGGAGATCAGCACCGGCAGCAGTTGCAATTCTTCGCCGGTGAGGGGATTGACCTGGTGATAGGCGCGGATCATGTCCAGCGCCGGGGCCAGGACGTCGCCCGCCACCCCCAATTGGTACGATGCCGCGACCGCGACCTCGTTGACCAACGGCGCGTGGACCATGTCGCCAAAATCCAGGATGTTGCGCAACACATCGGGCTGATCCGGATCGACGATGATGTTGTGCGGGTTCATGTCGTTATGGATCACCTGGTGGCGCAGCGTGGCGCACTTGCCCAGTACCTGGGATTCGAAGCGGTCCAGGCTGTGTTCGATCCGGTCGCGACGAACGCCCGGCTCGATGTGTTTCAGCCGGGGCCTGAGGCGCTGGGCGTGTTGCATGTCCCACAGCAGGACGTGCCCGGCAGCGGGATGGCTGAAGCCGTCCAGGGCCAGGTCGAACCGGGCGAGCGCTTGGCCCAGGTTCTGCCTGAAATTCACCGATGTGTGGGCGACGCGGTGCAGCGGCAAGCCGTCAACGAAGGACAGGAGACGGACCAACATGCGCTGGCCTTCGATTTCGACCGGCTCCACGAATCGCCCGCCGAGTGATGCAAAGACACGCTGCACCGGCAACGCCGGATCGTTACGCTCGATCTGGAGCATGGCCTGGTTATGGAAGTCCACGACCTGCGGGTTTTCCAATGGATGCGACAACTTGAACAGACGCGACGTACCGTCCGCGAGCATGACCCGGAAATTGAGGTCGCGCTCGCCGCCCAGTTGCTCGAGTTTTCCGCTGATCGCGTAGTGCTGCGCAAGGACCCCAAGGACCTGCCCGTCACTGACACGGGCAGGGGCCGCCTCCAGCAGACAGGGTTGCGCCGATACTTTCTCAAGCGGCATTGTTCATGACTCCTCGCTTCGGTGATGTGGCCTGCTCGCGCAGGCCCCTTGCATTACTTGTTGGCCCAAGCGATGAAACGCTCTTCCAGGTCTTCGCCGTGGTCGATCCAGAACTCGGCATCCGTGGCCCGGGCGTTCTTCAGGTTATCCGGTGAAGTCGGCAGTTTGCTGCCCACCGCCTCATCGACCAGTGCCACGGTTTTGGTGTTGCTTGGCCCATAAGGAATGGCCTCGACAAAGTGCTTCTGCTGAACCGGTGCACTGGCAAACGCGATGAAGTTTTCCGCCAGGGCCTTCTTCGGCGAGCCTTTGACGATGGCCCAGTGATCCAGGTCGTACAGGCTGCCATTCCACTGCATTTCAAACGATTGTCCCTCCGCCTGCGCCGAGGTGACACGCCCGTTATAGGCCGAAGTCATCACCACGTCGCCTGCCGCCAGCCATTGCAACGGCTGCGCGCCGGATTCCCACCACTGGATGTCGGGCTTGATCTGATCCAGTTTGCGGAAGGCCCGCTGCACGCCCTCCTCGGTGCCGAGCAAGGTGTAGACATCTTCCTTGGCCACGCCATCGGCCAACAGGGCGAACTCCAGGGTGAACTTGGCGCCACGGCGCAGGCCGCGCTTGCCGGGGTATTTCTTCACGTCCCAGAAATCCGCCCAGCCCTGTGGCGCGCTGGCGAGTTTTTTCGGGTCGTATGTCAGAACGGTAGACCAGATGAAGATACCCACCCCGCAATCGCTGACGGCGGCCGGGATGAAATCTTCTTTCTTGCCGATGCGCGACCAGTCCAATGGCTCGAACAGGCCTTCGCTACAACCGCGCAACAGCTCGGGGGATTCGACCTCGACCACGTCCCAGCTGGTTTTCCCGGTGTCGGCCATGACCCGGATCTTGGCCATTTCGCCGTTGTAGTCATCGGCCGTGATCGCCACTTTCTTTTCCGAGGTGAAGGGTTTGTAGAAGGCTTTTTCCTGGGCCTGGCGGTTGTTGCCGCCGAAGGACACCACGGTCAGTTTTTCAGCGGCGCTCAAAGGGCCGGCAAGCATTCCAAGCATCAGTACAGTTGCGATTTTGCTGTTCATGCGTCTCTCCGAATTCGCTACGTGCGTGAGCGGCAGCTAAGGGATGGCAGGTGGTTTTTTTGTTTTTGGCAGCAATATTTCGGTCAGCGCCGGGTGTCTTGCACCTGGTGGCCGGCGCACGGCGATGATTCCGAGGCGCAGCTCATTAGTAACATATTTAGAATATGATGCATCATAATTTTTACTGGTATAGTCTCACCACTCCACCCCTTCCTCAGGAGCGCCTGCATGACCGAGCAACGAACCCTCCTCCTCACCGGTGCGAGCCGTGGCATCGGCCATGCCACGGTGAAGCACTTCAACGCTGCGGGCTGGCGCGTGTTTACGGCCTCGCGACAGAACTGGACCGAAGGCTGCCCCTGGGCTGAAGGCGAGTTGAACCACATCCACCTGGACCTGGAAGACATCGACGAAGTGCGCCGCAGCCTGCCATTGATCCGGGAGAAACTCGGCGGACGCCTCGATGCCCTGGTGAACAACGCCGGCATTTCACCCAAAGGCGAAGCCGGCGCACGATTGGGCGTGCTGGAATCCGATTACGCCACCTGGCTCAGCGTGTTCAACGTCAACCTGTTTTCCACGGCGTTACTGGCCCAAGGGCTGTTCGATGAGCTCAAGGCGGCGCAAGGCTCGGTGATCAACGTCACCTCGATTGCAGGTTCCAGGGTGCACCCGTTTGCCGGGGTCGCCTACGCCTGCTCGAAAGCTGCACTGGCCGCACTGACGCGGGAAATGGCCCATGATTTCGGGCCACACGGTGTGCGGGTCAATGCGATTGCACCGGGTGAGATCGAGACGTCGATCCTGTCTGCCGGGACCGAACTGATCGTCGATCAGCAGATCCCCATGCACCGCTTGGGCAAGCCGGAAGAAGTCGCATCCCTGGTGCATTTCCTCTGCACCCGAGGCGCGTCGTACATCAACGGTTCGGAGATTCATGTCAACGGTGGTCAGCACGTCTGAAATAATCTGGAAATCCCGGCCGGAAACTTCCATCATTCGGGCCGGGCATCCGCCGCAGATGAGCGATCAATGAGCAACCCCTACCCTATTCAAACCCTCAATCACTCTTACCTGGGCAGTGGCATCTACGAGTTGCTGCGCGAGGCACTGATCACCGGGCGTTTCCAGCCCGATGACCGCCTGCGCATCCGCGACCTGGCCGAACAACTGGGCACCAGCGTCACACCGGTGCGCGACGCGATCCTGCAACTGGCCAAGGAACAGGCGCTGATCCTCAAGACCCCGCGTGACATCCGCGTACCCATCCTCACCGCCGCGCAATACGGCGAGATCCGCAGCATCCGCCTGGCGCTTGAAGGCCTGGCTGCGGAGACGGCCGCCGCGCTGGTGACCGACAGCGAACTCGCAGACCTGCAAGCCTGCATCGAAAACAACATCGCCGCGATCAACGCCCAGGACTTGCAAGCCGCTCTCAAGTGCAATCAGCAATTTCACTACGCGCTGACCACCATCGCGCGCATGCCGGTGCTGGCGGGTTTGCTCGATAGCCTGTGGATGCGCACCGGCCCACTGATCGCCCGTGCCTATGGCAACTTCAACGAGCGCATGGCCATCGACCATCACTGGGAAGTGCTCGACGCACTCAAGCGCCGCGATGGCGCGGCGGCACGGGCGGCCATCTGCCGTGACATTCTCGATGGCAACGAGAAGATGCGCGAGTACATCGAGATGGCGCAGGCGGACTGATTGGCAGTCAATTCGACTGTTGACGAAACATAGATGACCAGTTAGTTTATTAAAACTTTCTCATCACTGGATGTCTCTGTCATGGCTCGCCCGGTCAACCTCGAAGTCAGATCCCGTTTGCTGTCGATTGGCCGCCAGGTGGTTCACAACCGTGGCTTCAACGGCTGCGGCGTCCAGGACATCACCGCCGCTGCCGAGATTCCCAAGGGCTCTTTCTACAACTACTTCGCCAGCAAGGAAGACTTCGCGGCAGAGATCCTCGAGGAATACTGGACCTCGATCGAAACCCGCCACGGGCCGATCTTCTACGACGCCCGGGTCAAGCCGCTGGAGCGCATCGGCCAGTTCTTCCAGGCCCTGGTGCTCGAGCACGGCGAGCATGAATACAGCCTGGGTTGCCTGATTGGCAACCTGTCCCTGGAAATGTCCAATGGCAGCGAACAAACCCGCAAGCGTCTGGCCGATGTGCTGGCGCGCTGGGAAGGTTTGCTCGCGAGCTGCCTGCGTGAAGCGCAGCAGCGCCGCGAACTCTCTGAAACTCACGACGCCGAAGCGCTGGCCAGTGTCATCGTCGAAGGCTGGGAAGGTGCGGTCATGCGCGGCAAGGTCCTGCGCGACGGTGCACCTCTGCAGCGTTTCGTATCGATGGTCTTGCCTCGGCTATTGGAGTGAGTTTTTTTTCCTCATTAATAAGACGACTGGTCATTTATATAAAGCAACATTCACGTCTCATCCACGCAAGCACCCAAGAGGTAAATCGTCATGAGCCATCTGTACGCCGACCCCGCCGAACCCGCACTGCCTGCCACTGGTTTCAAGCTCGACCTGAGCAAAGCCGCCCTGGTGGTCATCGACCCACAGAACGACTTCCTCAGCCCTGCCGGCGCCAGTTGGGCGGTGTTCGGTGAGAGCATCGTCGAGAACAACACCGTCGAAAACCTGGAAAAACTGTTCAAGGCCTTCAAGGCTCACGACCTGCCCGTGGCCGTGTCGCCACACTATTACTACCCGCACGACCACGACTGGCATTTTGGCGGTCCGCTGGAAAAGGTCATGCACAGCATCTGCATGTTCGATCGCAAGGGACCGAACACCCTGGAAAACTTCGAAGGCTCCGGCGCCGATTTCCTCGAGATCTACAAGCCGTACATTCTCGACGGCGAGACCATCATCGCCTCGCCGCACAAGGTCTACGGCCCGGAAACCAACGACCTGGCGCTGCAATTGCGCAAGAAAGGCGTGTCGCAGATCATCCTCGCCGGCATGGCGGCCAACCTTTGCGTGGAATCACACCTGCGCGAACTGCTCGAACAGGGCTTTGAAATAGTCGTGGTACGCGACGCCACCGCCGGCCCGCGCCTGCCGGATGGCGACGGCTACCTGGCGGCCATCATCAATTACCGCTTCCTCGCCCACGGGCTGTGGACCACCGAAGAGACTATCGCGCAACTGCAACCGGCTTGATCGTGCCCGAGCGGCCGGGCATCGCGCCCCCCCGCTCTTTCTCGAGAACCCCCGATGAAAATCCCCGCCCGTTATGAGCATTTCGTTTTCGGCGTCGTTCAATCCGGCCTGACCTGCGCGGTCGCGGCCGCCATCGCCACCACACCCCATGCGCTCGACCTGGCCTTTGCCGGCCGCTGGTTGAACGCGTGGGCGCTGTCGTGGGTATCGATGTTGCCGGTGGTGGTGCTGGCGGCGCCGATGATTCGGCGCGTGGTGAGGCGGATGACGGTGGGCTGAATGACTTGGCTATGACTCACCCAACACACCGCCATCGCGAGCATGCTCGCTCCTACCGGGGGCTTCGGGGCTGCTCGCGACAGGCGCGCAAGCCCGCACCCGACGCACGAAATACTGTGCCCGTTCGCATTTTCGCAATAAACCACTTTTCATCCGCGCATTTGTAGCCGCTTCGTTCACGGACAAGCCGGTACATTAGACCTCCATGGTCCCGCAGAGCGACCGACAACAAAACCTACAGCTCGCCCAAGAAAATCTGCCAACCATTCGGAGTCTTTCCATGAGCACATTGCGCACTACAGCTTTCCAACTCGCGAGTCTGGCCCTGTTCATCGGTAGCGCCACCCAGGCCATGGCCGAGGACATCACGTTCGTATCCCAGGGCGGTGCTTATCAGGAAGCCCAGAGCAAGGCGATCCTGGAGCCTGCGGCGAAAAAGCTCGGTCTGACGCTCAAACAGGACAGCTCGCCCAAGGCCTACCCGATCATCAAGACCCAGGTCGAGAGCGGCAAGGTCACCTGGGACGTGGTGGACCTGCCCACTGGCGACTGCATCCGTGGCGAAGCCGAAGGGCTGTTCGAGAAGCTCGACCTTGCGCTGATTCCCAATGCCGCGCAAATACCCGACAGCCTCAAGGACGAATACAGCGTCGGCTACATCAGCTACTCCACGGTGCTGGCGTATCGCACGGACGCGTTCAAAGGCGCGGACGTACCCAAGACCTGGGCCGACTTCTGGGACACCAAAAAATACCCGGGCCAGCGCTCCCTACGTAACCTGCCACGTCCAACCCTGGAAATCGCGCTGCTGGCCGATGGCGTGCCGATGGACAAGCTCTATCCGCTGGACGTCGATCGCGCCTTCCGCAAGCTTGAGCAGATCAAGCCCGACATCGCCACCTGGTGGACGTCCGGCGGGCAGTCGGCGCAGCTGATCAGCGACGGCGAAGTGGACATGATCCAGGCCTGGAACGGCCGTATCACCGCCGTACAGGCCGCCGGCGCACCCGTGGCATTCGACTACAACCAGGGTGTGCTGGAAACCAACTCGTTGTGCGTCCTCAAAGGCTCGCCGCACAAGGTGGCCGCCATGAAATTCGTCAACGAGGCCATCGATGCCAAACTGCAAGCGGCGTTGCCGATGATCATCGACTACGGCCCGCTCAACCCCGAAGCCTTCAAGACCGGGGTAATCCCGGCCGAGCGCGAGGCCAAGCTGCCTTCCGCACCCGGCAACATCTCGCGCCAGGCCCTGCTCTCGGCGCAATGGTGGGCCTCCGAAGCCGGGGTCAAGGCCGAAGAACGCTGGTTGTCCTTCGTCCAGAAAAAATAGCCATCGGCCGTTGCTGCGCCGCAGGCCAGAGGCCTCGGCGCAGGACATGCCGTCTGCCCCCGCGATTTCGACATAAAGCGCTTGCGCACCGGTCAATTGCGTCCACTTCATTCGTTGGCATCCCGGTACATTAGGCCTGAGGGTCCCGCAGAGTGACCTGTGCAGACAACTCGCGCTCGCCTCAAGTACCTGCCCACCATTGGGAGTTCTTCACATGACATTACCCGAGCACCGCACCCTGCTGTCCGCCAGGACGACTGCCACCGCCAGCGCTACCCGTCAGTGCTGGATACCCTCCAGCACTGCGCAGTGACGAGAGGTCATCATGTCCAACGCCTATCTCGCCAAATCCATGCCCGACTCCAGCGACCAGCAGCACCAGCCGCCCATGACCAGCGAAGACGCCCTGGCCCGTGAAGAACGCAAGGAGCACACCTCCATGCTGTTGCTGCTCACCCCGGCGCTGGTCATGGTCGTGGTGCTGTTGATCATGCCGCTGTGCTGGCTGGCCTTTCAGTCGGTCCAGACCGAGGAAGGGTTTTCCCTGGCCAACTACATCCGGATTTTCCAGGAAAGCATTTACTGGGACACCTTCGCCCTGACCTTCAAGATCAGTTTCCTGGTGACGATCCTGTCGATCGTCATGGGCTTCCCCATTGCCTACGCCGCTTCGCGCCTGCAGGGTTTCTGGGCCAACCTGATTCTGATCTGCGTGATCCTGCCGTTCTGGACCAGCGTGCTGGTGCGGGCCTATGCCTGGCTGGTGCTCCTGCAACGCCGCGGACTGGTCAATCAGACGCTGATGGACCTTGGCATCATCGACCAACCCCTGACGCTGATGCACAACACCACTGGCACGGTAATCGGCACCCTGCACGTCATGCTGCCCTTTATGGTCCTGCCGCTGTATTCGGTGATGAAAAAAATCCCCCAGGACCTCATGCAAGCGTCCGAGAGCCTTGGCGCCAAACCCTTCTACACCTTCCGCCGGGTCTTCCTGCCGATGGCAGCGCCGGGGGTCATGGCCGGTTCCATCCTGGTGTTCGTCATCTGCCTAGGCTTCTTCATCACCCCGGAACTGCTCGGCGGTGGCCGCACGATCCTGGTGTCGATGCTGGTGCAACGCAACGTCGAGCTCTATCACGCCTGGGGCGCAGCCAGCGCAGTCGGCCTGGTGCTGCTGTTTGTGGTGTTCCTGATCTTCTGGGGCATCAATCGCTTCATCCCCATCGAACGCATCCTGGGAGCGCGCTAAATGAACCTGCTTGCCAACCTGCGTCACCTTCGCCTGTCCCACGTGCTGTTCACGGTGCTGGTCGCGGCGATCCTGCTGTACCTGATCATCCCGGTGCTGATCGTGGTACCCATGTCGTTCTCCGAGGCGCGCTTCCTGCAATTCCCTCCCAAGCAATGGTCCTTCCACTGGTACGAGGCGTTCTTCAACAGCGTGGAGTGGATGTCGGCGGCGCGGGTCAGTCTGATCACGGCATTTTTCACCATGGCCATCAGCCTGCCGATTGGTATGGCGGCCGCCTACGCCATCAACAACTCCAGCCTGAAGGTGGTGCGTACGCTGCAGATCATCCTGCTGCTGCCGATGATGGTGCCCATCATCCTGATCGCCGCCGGCGTGTTCTTCGTTTACGCCCGGGTCGGCCTGATCAGCACGCTGACCGGCCTGGTGCTGGCGCACATCATGCTCGCCTTGCCCTACGTGATCATCGCGCTGCTGGCCGGTCTGCGTAACTTCGACATGTCCCAGGAAATGGTGGCGCGC
Organism: Pseudomonas sp. MF08875; assembly: GCF_059862525.1. NCBI lineage: Bacteria > Pseudomonadati > Pseudomonadota > Gammaproteobacteria > Pseudomonadales > Pseudomonadaceae > Pseudomonas > Pseudomonas sp. MF08875. The sequence goes on along the minus strand of NZ_JCBCUW010000036.1, from coordinate 1,787 downwards.
AGCCTGGGCATGAACCGCTTTCGCGCCTTCATGGCCGTGACCCTGCCGCAGATCAAGCCCAGTGTGGTCTCGGCGACACTGTTCGCCTTCATCACCTCGCTGGATGAAACTGTGGTGGCGCTGTTCATCTCCGGCGGCGACAACCAGACTCTGACCAAGCGCATGTTCACGGCGCTGCGCGACGAGATCGATCCGACCATTGCCGCTATCAGTTCGATCCTGATCCTGGCGTCGCTGATCCTGGTGGTGATTGCCGGTCGCAACAAACAATAAGCAACAACGCACTCCCCCTCTGCAAACACACTTGCCCGCCATTGCGGGCAAGTGTGTTTTTGCGTCCTGACCACGCACGCCCATGCCGACGTGCAGCCCAGCACAGCCTGCCGTCACACGGCTTAATTCAGCATCTATCACCCGTGTCCAGGCCCATCTCGGGGGAACCGCAGAATTCGGAAAAAATCGTACGCTAAGCTAACGGTGTTCTCGTGACAGCTCTTTGACTAGGCTTTCTAAGGCCATTCTGATAGCCCTGACTTCCTGAAAAGCCATGGCTAAAATTTGTGCGGCTAAAAGGGATAACCGATGGTAAAGTAAGTTATCCCTGTCGAGATACTGAAAAGCGTTATCCTCGTTTTTCCCAAAACTGTTTTGCCAGTTCGCTCAGAGCGCTAGTTAACTGAGCGACAGATTTCGCACTTTGCAAATTATTCTGCCCGGTCTGTACATTGGTATCAGCAGCATCGCGTATATTGATAATACTGCGGTTTATGTCTTCACTTACTGCTCCCTGCTGCTCGACCGCAGTCGCTATTTGCGCGTTCATGTCGGTAATTTCGTTAACGCGTTGGCCAATTCCATCAAGAGCTGTAGCTGCTTCCTCTGCGTGAGCTACACTCGTGTGCGCTTGCCGACTACTTTGCTCCATGACTGTAACAGCGGATTGCGCTCGCTCTTGTAGAGCGCTGATCATGCTTTGAATATCCGTTGTCGATTGCTGTGTGCGAGCAGCAAGACTGCGAACCTCATCGGCGACAACAGCAAAACCACGCCCCTGCTCACCAGCACGCGCGGCCTCAATTGCTGCGTTGAGTGCCAACAAATTCGTTTGCTCGGCGATCCCTCGTATAACGTCAAGAACTTTTGATATCTCGTTACTTTTACCTTCAAGCTCATGAATAACCTGAGCGGCTTGCCTAATTTCACCTTCAAGGGCAGTGATTGACTGGCTTGTGTGGGCTACCAGACGCTGGCCAGATGCCGTCTCAGTGTCTGCTCTTCCGGCCGCATCTGCAGCATGCTGTGCATTGCTCGCAACCTCTTGAATGCTTGCCGCCATTTGGTTTACTGCCGTTGCTATTTGATCTGTCTCTGCCTGCTGCTCAACTGTAAGTACATTGCTTGACTCAATATCCTTTAGTAGGCCTCGGGTGTGTTCGCTAAGCCGATTTGATGCATCACCTATGCGACCTACTATGGCGCCTGTTTCAGCTTGCATCATTCGTAAAGCAAACTCTATTTGGCCAAACTCATCGGTGCGCCCAGTGTAGAGGGATTGACTTAATGGGTTATTGGAAATATTCCTGGCTCTTTCAACCAGTCTTCCAAGAGGAGAGAGAATAGCCAAAACACTAACAGAGCTTAAGCTTCCTGACATTAAAGTGGGCGGTTACAGGAGCTGAGTGCAACACGGTTATTGAATTGAAGCTGGAGCATCATGCCGCATAGCCATAGCTTCCTGCATCACCTCGTCCATAACCTCGATCGGACACTTGAAGTCGAAGCGCTTA